>NZ_JBFHGC010000168.1:0-5077 GCF_041583315.1 Ilyobacter sp.
AGTATCAGCTTTATATTCACTGAATGAATTTATTTTTTTATAAAATGAATCGGTGCAGGCATATCCGCTACATCTATTTTTTGCCTTTTCACATTGAATTATTGCCACTAATTTTATATCCAAATTCTTCCTCCTAAAATTCTATTTTATTTTTTTCATGTTTTTTATTATAACATAATTTTTGTTTTTTTATGTTTAAAAAAAATAATGTAATATTAAATAGATTATAGGACTTTATAGTTTTGAGTTTAAGTTTACTAGTCTATATTAAAACTTATCTTTTTATGCTAAAATAAATTGATGTAATTAATTCTGTTTTTTTAGTGGGGTGATGTTTTGCCTTGGAAAAGGAAAAATTTTGAAAATATATTTATTGTAAGTATAATAACGATTTTTATGGGACAGATATACATGAGTCCCTTTGCATCATGGTTTAGATTTTCCATAGCAGGAGTTGTGCTTCCCATAGCGTTGCTGTTCTTTTCAGATATTCCCATTCTGATTTCATGTGCAGTCATAGGATTCTTTATACCCTTTTTCAGAGCCTTTGTGGAATTTTTAAATGTTTCTGATATTTTATATATGGATGCTTTTTACAAATATCTTCCTACAGTGGGATATTATCTGACCTACGGTCTGCTCTTTATAGCTTTGGATATAAGAAATAAGAAAGATAAATTTTCCATATTTATTTTAAGCATGTGGATCTGTGATTCAATGTCAAACATCCTTGAGCTGTCCATCAGAAATATTTGGTGGAGTTTTCCATTTAAAGTGGCAATATTTCAGGCCATCTTAGTGGGATTTGTCAGAGCTTTTGTGGTTTATCTTTTCTACAACTTTGTCCTTTATGTAAAAAACAGATATGACAAAGATAAGAAAGACAAAGAATTCAAAGAATCTCTCATCTTTGTTTCCAAGCTAAAAACTGAAGTCTTTTTTTTGAAAAAATCAATAGATGATATAGAACACACAATGGAAAAAAGTTATCTTCTCTATGATGAACTAAAAGATGCCGGTCTGAAAAACTACGCCCTGGAAATATCCAGAAATATCCATGAAATAAAAAAAGATTATTTCCGTGTGGTCACAGGAATAGAAAGTACCTTAGAAACTGAGATGGAAGAACGAAATTTTACCATGACTCTTTTTGATGTACTTAAAATCATAGAGGATAGTACCAAAAAATTTCTAAATTCTGTCGATAAGGAAATCTATCTGAAATTTGATGTAAAAAAAAATATAAAGCTAATAAATTATCTCCCTTTAATATCAATAATAAATAACCTTATTATAAATTCCATAGAAGCCATCGGAAAAAATGGACTCATAACTGTGGAAGGAACCACAGAAAATAAAAATTTAATAATTGTAGTTACTGACAATGGTTCCGGTATTGAGAAAGAAGATTTAAAATTTATCTTTCAGCCTGGATTTTCTACTAAATATGATGTAGTAACAGGAAAGATGTCCACGGGAATCGGGCTCTCTCATGTAAAAAATCTTGTGGATGAGTACTACCAGGGAGAGCTTTCCTGTGAAAGCATACAAAATGTCTATACGTCATTTACCATAAAAATACCTGTTACAAATCTAATATAGAGGAGAGTATAAAATGAACTTTTATATAGTTGACGATGATCCTGGAATTCAGAAAATATTAAAAAACATAGTCATAAAAAACAGGCTCGGAGAGATAATAGGTACAGCAGATGACGGGCCAAAAGCTATAGAGGATATAAAACTCTTGAGACCTGATATTGTCTTAGCAGACCTTCTTCTTCCAAAAGTCGACGGAATAGGCATAGTAAATGCCCTCAGAAATACAGATGTCGACACAAATTTTATAATGATCTCCGAAGTAAGATCTCCAGAAATGATCTCTAGAGCTTATGAAAGCGGAGTGGAATTTTTTATAACAAAACCTATAAATGTTGTAGAAGTACTTTCTGTAATAAAAAAAGTACAGGAAAAAATAAAGATGTCAAATGTAATAGCCTCCTTTGAAAGTGCATTTAAGAGCATGGATATGCTGAGAAGTGGTCCTCAGAAAGCTGAAACTGAAAAAACCGACATAAAAAAAGAGATTAATATCGTATTAGGTGAGTTGGGGATTCTCGGTGAGCTTGGGTGCAATGATATTTCAGACGGAATACTTTGGATAAAGGAGCAATCTGACAACTCCAAGCAGCAGTATAAACTTTCTGATGTATATAATTTTCTGAAAAAAGTACATGAAAAAAATGAAGGTGTGGAGATAAACACAAGCACTATAGAACAGAGAATCCGTAGGACAATAAGTAAAGTTCTCCAGAATATCTCTAACCTGGGTATAGAGGACTACGGAAATGAAATTTTCCTGAAGTATTCCGGAACTATCTTCGATTTCAAAGAAGTTCGTAAACAGATGGATTATGAAAGAAGTAAATCTCCCTACTGTGGTAAAATAAGTGTAAAAAAATTCTTTGAAGGAATATTGTTAATGCTAAAAATTTAGTACAAAACTCCATAATATATGTATTTTAAAAGTCTTAAAAAAAATTTTAAGACTTTTTTTTTATTTATTATGTTTTTTTATGTCGGATTTTGTATGTTGTGTTGTAGTATTATTAATATAATAAATAGTGCAACCGATAAATATCTTTGCAATGAATGTTTGTTGCAGATTTGATTTTATATATGGTTCGGTTGACCTGGGTAATAATTAATAATTTTAAATTAGGGGGGATATTTTATGAAAAAAATGCAACTGACAACAAAAATTTTCATTGGTCTGCTTTTAGGAGCAATTGTTGGAGCGATGCTCTATCCAGTTAGAGAGGTTCCGTTTGTTAATGACTACGTGATCGGATTCGCTTTCCATCTTATGGGTAAAGTCTTTATGAATGCTATCAAGATGATGGTTGTTCCGCTTGTTTTCTTTTCATTGATTATGGGAACTGCTTCAATGAAGGATATCAAAAAACTCGGTAGAATAGGTACTAAAACTCTTGGTTTCTATCTGTCAACAACTGCAATCGCTATAACTATAGCACTTGGACTTGCTAATCTTGTTAATCCTGGTAAAGGTTTAGACCTTGGAAGTGTAGAGCAATCAACATTTGCCATAAAAGAGTCTAAGTCATTTGTCAATGTACTGATCGATATGGTTCCTACTAACCCTGTAGCTTCTATGGCAGAAGGAAACATGCTTCAGATAATTATCTTTGCAATTTTATGTGGTATCTCTCTTACACTTATGGGAGAAAAAGCTAGCAGACTAAAAGAGATCTGCTCTGAAATCAATGACCTTGTTCTTAAACTTGTAGAAATAATAATGTTATTTGCACCAATTGGTGTTTTCGGACTTATAGGTAAAACTTTTGCAACTCTTGGTTATGATGCTATGAAACCACTTTTCGTGTATATGCTTACTGTATTAGGTGCTCTACTTATTCATGCACTTGTTACTTATCAAGGATTATTATTTGTCTTTGCAAGATACAACCCTATTACATTCTTCAAGAAATTTGCACCTGCAATATCAGTAGCCTTCTCTACTTCAAGTAGTGGTGCTACTATTCCAGTAACAATGGATACTCTTTTGACAAGATTTAAAGTCCCTGAAGATATCACTTCTTTCACCATCCCACTGGGAGCTACTGTTAACATGGACGGAACTGCTATCATGCAGGGAGTTGCTACAGTATTTATTGCCCAGGTTTATGGTATAACCCTAAGCCCTGGTGACTATGTTGCAGTAATCCTTACAGCTACGCTGGCTTCTGTTGGTACTGCCGGTGTTCCAGGTGTAGGACTGATCATGCTTTCCATGGTTCTTACTCAGGTTGGAATCCCTGTAGAAGGTATCGGACTGATCATGGGTGTTGACAGAATCCTAGATATGACTAGAACTGCTGTTAATATCACTGGTGATGCTGTTTGTACTCTGATCGTTGCAAAAACAGAAGGAGAACTTCCAGCTGCAGACGAGTTAGAAGTAGCATAATATAATCAAACAAATCTAATATTTATAAAATTAAAACCACCTTCAAGAAAGATCTGAAGGTGGTTTTTTACTTTAAAATAACTTTTTAGGAATCTCATTTTTATTTAATTTAGTCAGAAATTGATTATATTATTTCCAGCATATCTCAGCTGCTTTTCTCGGCACCGTTCTTCTGTATTTCACATCTGGATAACCTATAATCATACACGTTACTATTTCTTTTCCTTCCTTTACTTCAAAAAGTTCTCTGATCTCTTTATTCCCAAGAGCAGCCCTCACGAGGAATCCGCTAAACAGGGCTCCTAGACCTAGGGCATTTGTCATAAGCTCCATATTTGAAGAAGCCAGTACACCATTGACCTGAGCATTTGCAGTTACTAGTATCACAACAGGAGCATTAAAAAACAGACTATCTTCCCCATCTGGATTTTCTTTGTATTTTTTATACATTCTTACCCAGAGTTTCGCATATTTCACATACATTCTGTTTTCCGGCGTTATATTGGATAAAAGATTTTCTCCGATGGTATTCAGACTTTCCAAAGTCAGCTTTCTCAGTTCTTGTATTTTTTCTCTGACAACTATATAGGAGACATCCTGCATGTTTCCCCCTGTTTCCGTAAATCTACCAGCCTCTATAATTTTAGAAATTTTCTCTGCCTCGACCTCTTTGTCTTTAAACTGTCTTATACTTCTCCTAAATTTAATAAAGTTCATAAGGTTATCAGAGTCAATCTGAAATTTATCCTCATCATATTCTATAACATCTGCCATGTCGTATTCATCTGTTGTAACGGCATCTGTTGGACAAATTGCGATACAGTGCCCGCATTTAAAGCATGTGACATTGTTTATTCTGGCTTTTCCCTCTATCATCTCAATATCTCTTGGAAAACAATCCTTGACACACAGACCACAGCCTATGCATTTTTCTTCGTTGACAGTCATCATAATTATTCCGCTCCTTTTTTGTTTTTTACAAAGCTGTTCTTAAAATTTCCTCAGAAACTTCCAAAGTTACCTCTCCGCTTTCTGACAGAGCGGTCATTCCGTGTTTTTTTAGAGAATCAATAATTTTTTTTATATCAT
>NZ_JBFHGC010000169.1:0-5053 GCF_041583315.1 Ilyobacter sp.
TCACCTGGAAGCTTATTTTGTTTTTTTCTGTTGCATTTTTCACACAAGATTACAGCATTTAGTCCTGCAGTCTCATCTTTTAAAGGGTAGCCTTTTGAAATAGGCAGATGATGGTCTATGCACAGGTGTTTTTCACTGCTGCATTTAAAGCATCTCCTGCCAAAAATCTCATAAACATTTTCTTTTTCACTATATGTAAGCCTGTCATCAAAATAGGTTCTCAATTCTTTTCTCTTTAAAATATTCAGGCTTTCCTTTTCAGGGCTCTGTATATCTTCACTGTTTTTTTCCTCTTTCCGACTTTCTTCTTTTGTAAAAATATAAATTATTATAAAAAACACTATCCAGAAAAAAATGAGATTTATCACGAGATCACCCCCTAAAAATATTTTATCTGCATCTCCATTATCTATATAGAAAATATTCAAGTCCCATTCTTTCTATCCTCTTATAAATATTTCAAAACATACTATATTTTGCTGTTCAGTTATATATGGACAATTTTTACAGGAATCAGTTAGTGCAAAAGATTAGAGATAAACAACTTTTGAAATGTGAAACTCCGCCTTGGATTTTTGTCCAAAAAATTAGGACGTACGTTCTAATTTTAGTATTTTTTCAAATTTTCTTTGACAATTACAGTAAAATACTATAAAATAATTGCAATAAATAAAATTTAATAAAGTCGGACGAAGGTATAGGGAGAGAGCTGTTTGATCAGCCACCGAAGGAGTAAAACTCTCAGGTAAAGTGGACCTATTCTGGACGAGCCTCTGGAGAGAACTGTTTAGTCAGTCGCCGAAGGAGTAATACTCTCAGGTAAAATGGACAGAGGAAAACAATCACTTGTTTTCTAGAGGCTGCATTTTTTGTAGCCTTTTTTGTATCTCATCCGGATTTTTAGTAGTTATTAAATATTTATCTGTAGATAATTTTAGGGGGGATAAAGATGGAAAAAACATTTGCAAGTGACAACTTTAGCGGGGTAGACCCGAAGATTATGGAAAAACTTATAGAGGCAAACAAGGGACATACTTTTGCCTATGGACTGGATCCTACAACTATAAAAGCTAAGGAAAAGTTCAAAGAAGTTTTCGGAGATGTAGAAGTATTTTTCGTATACAACGGAACCGGATGTAACGTGCTGGCACTAGAGGCCATGAAAGGGAGAGCCACATGTGTTCTCTGTCCTGAGACCGCTCACATATTTCAAGATGAAGCAGGAGCACCTACAAAGATTACAGGGATGCAGCTTCTTCCTGTTCCTTCTGAAGACGGAAAATTTAATATAAAAGCAGCGGAAAAATTCCTTTCTTTCAAGGGGTCTTTCCATAAACCAGAGGCTCATATCATCTCAATAACTCAGGCTACTGAGATCGGGACTGTGTACACTCCTGCTGAAATAAAAAATATCTCTGCCTTTGCAAAAAGAAACAATATGCTCCTTCATATGGACGGTACCAGACTTTCAAATGCCGCTGCAGCCCTAGGATGTTCTCTGAAGGAGATGACTGCTGACTGTGGTGTAGATGTTTTATCTTTCGGAGGTACAAAAAACGGTCTTATGTTCGGAGAAGCTATCGTATTCTTCAAAAAAGAACTGGCAGAAGATTTCCAGAGACTTCGTAAGCAAAATCTTCAGCTTCACTCAAAAATGAGATTTATATCCGCTCAGTATCTGGGGCTTTTAGAGGATAACTTATGGCATAAAAATGCCTCTACAGCAAACAGAATGGCAAAATACCTCAAGAAAAAACTTGTCAACCTAGGTGTGGAAGTGACTAATGATGTCATGGCAAATATTGTATTTGCAAAAATACCTATGGATGCAGTGGCTGAAATGCAGGAATTCTCATATTTTTACCTGTGGAATGAATACAAGAAAGAATCGAGATTTGTAATGTCCTTTGATATAGTAGAAGAGGATATCGATATTTTTGTGAATAAATTAGAGGATGTGTTAAAAAAACAAAGTATATGTCTGTCTGAAGGGACATGCTGTGCTTCATAAAATAAGAAGGCATTGAACTTTCCCTGAAACAATAATTTTTACGGGAGGAATAAAAATGACTTTTGACTTTGACCTCATTGTGATAGGAGCAGGGGCAGGGGGATTGACCTGTGCCATCACTGCCAGGGGATTCGGTAAGTCAGTGCTTCTGATAGAAAAAGATAAAACCGGCGGAGAATGTACCTGGTCAGGATGTGTTCCTAGCAAGGCTCTTATAAATATCTCCAAGGAGATCCATTCTGCCAGGAAGTACTGCGACTTTAAACCTGATACATTAAAAATAATGAAAGATATTAAAACAGTTATTCAGGATGTCTATTCCCATGAGACTCCAGAAGTCCTTAAAAAAATGGGAATTAATTTTCTCAAGGGAGAGGCTGAGTTTACAGAAAATAAAACAGTAAGAGTAGGAGAAAATACATTTAGCGGAAAAAGTATCATCATAGCAACTGGATCTGCTCCGTTTATTCCTCCTATACCTGGTATGAATACTGTAGACTATCTTACCAACGAATCTTTGTTTGCTCTTGAAAAACTTCCTGAATCTATGATCATTCTGGGAGGAGGGGCCATAGGAGTAGAAATGGCCCAGGCTTTGAACCGTATAGGTATAGAGGTTCATCTGGTGGAAATGCTAGACAATATACTCTTCAGAGAGGATCAGGAGTTTGCTCAGATTCTGAGAGAGAAACTCGTAGACGAGGGAGTAAATATCCATATCAAGACAAAGGCTGTGGAAATAAGAAAAGATGGAGAGATGATAGTTCTCACAGTGGAAAAAGACGGGGAAAAAACGGAACTGTCTGCAGAGTCTATTTTGGTAGCTGTAGGAAGAAAACCAAATACAGAATCTCTGAAACTGGAAAATGCAGGAATAGAATATAATAGAAAAGGTATAGAGGTGGACAAACATCTCCAGACAAATATACACGGTATATACGCTATAGGGGATGTCGCCGGACCATATCAGTTTTCACACATGGCCAATTACCAGGGTATCATTGCTGTGCAAAATGCCCTCACACCTCTTAAAAAGTCCGTAGACTACTCACACGTAGCCTGGGCTACATTCACCCAGCCTGAACTTGCCAGTGCAGGTCTCACTGAAGACGAGGCCCGAGAAAAACATGACAATATTCATGTGTATCTTCTTGGAAGAGATGAACTAGACAGGGCAAAAACAAAAAAAGATGATATTTTCAGAGTTAAAATTATCTGTGACAGTAAAAAGAATATTTTAGGGGCTCAGATTTTAGCAGACAGGGCTGGAGATTTGATCTGTGAGATTCAGGCTGTAAAATCAAACGGTCTTTCTCTGGACAAGCTCTCTGGTGTTATCCATCCTTATCCCACATACGGAGAAGCTTTTAATAAACTTGGAAAAAGGGCATACGTAGACAAACTTATGGATAATCCAATTGTAAGCCTTATAAAATCAATAAAGCATTAAATAAAAATCCTCCGGATACCGGAGGATTTTTATTTATCAGTATTTTTCTTCATTTAGATTTTCAGGTTCCCCTTTAAGGATTTTATCCTCAGTTTCCGGGTTTTCAGACCATTCTTTCCACCCGCCGTCATATAGAGACACTTTATTTAATCCCATAACCTGGGCATAAAAAAGAACTTCACTGGCCCTCCATCCTGTCCCACAGTAAAAGGCGATCTTTTTATCCGTATCTATCTGCAGGTCATCCCACATCTTGAGAATTTCATTATATGGTCTCATATAAGTCCCGTAATCTGCACGGTAATCCTCTAAGTGCCAAGGATCAGATCCGCCCATCCCCCACTTGTCTCCTCTTATTCTTCCTCTTGGTTTAATATAGTCATAACCACTTGTTTTCCCTATATATTCTTTCCAGCTTCTTATACTCACAAGGTCACTCTTTTTGCTTTTCAAGTATTTTTCTGCTTCAGGAAGATCTATAATAATATCAGGATTCCCAGGAACTTTCATCCCAAAATCATCTACAGATTCAGGAAAATCTATACCGACTTCCGAAGTATATCCAGCTTCCTGCCAGGCTTTCCATCCGCCGTTTATAAGCCTTACATCTTCAACACCGGCATACTTACATATTATCGCAAACCTTGCTGCAGGCATCGGATCATCTCCGTAAACAACTACAAGGGTTTCCTTTGTAATTCCTAGTTTTTCAAGTTCAGTTTTTATAGCACTATCACTCACTCTGTTCCATAGAGGTCCCTCTTCAAACCATCCTGTATGAACATAATAAGAACCTGGAATATGACCAGTCTTATGGAATTTACCATTTTCTCCCCATCCTGCATTGATTACTTTTATGGGTCTTCCGTCATACTCAGGGATCTCTTTTCCCTCAAGGAGCTTTTTTACCCAGCTTACAGGTACAAGAGACTCATATCTCGGAAGTTTTTCCATGGAATATTTTTTCTTGTTCCACTCTTCTATTCCGTCTTCATAAACAGATACATCATATCCCTTGTCAGATAGTATCTCTGACATGCTGGTGTCATCACCATATAAAATTATTTTGTTTTCTTTTGTTATGCCTTTTCTCTCAAGGGAGGCCTCTATAATCTCATGTTTCAGAGATGCTGCAGGAAGATTGTAGGCCCCGCTGATATGCCCCTGTATCCCTGTCCCTTTGATATCCCAACCGTTATATTCATCATAACTTCTTGTGTCAATAACCACTGTGCCTCTTTCATTCAGACTCTTTTTTACCTTTCTGGTGGATACAATCTCGACTTTTTTTGAGACTTTTTCCGGACTTTTAGGCTTACTATTGCATCCTATAACGAAAAGCATTACTGAAAATATAAGCAGTATTTTTTTCATTGTTATTTCCTCCTCATAGAAATTAATTATATTAATATTTTAATAACTTATGTTAATTGCTATCAAACTAAAAAAGACTTTTCCTGTTTAGTTGCTTTTTATAAATCTAACCGCACTGATCATTCTATCATTTTTTTGTATTTTGTCAATTAACATTACAATTGTTTCTCAGTATTTGAAATATTAATTTGAACAGTATTTTTATTTTCAGAAGGAAA
>NZ_JBFHGC010000170.1:0-5052 GCF_041583315.1 Ilyobacter sp.
AAGAGTTATGTTTGAAGGACCTGAAGAGGACCTTAAGCAGACTAAATATACTCAGCCTGCAATTGTTGCAATGAGTCTTGTTCTTTCTAAACTTATGGAAGAAAAAGGGATAAAAGCTGACTATGTAGCTGGACATTCAGTGGGAGAATATGCTGCCTTAGGAGCCGGAGGATATCTTTCTCTAGAAGATGCTGTAAAACTTACGGCGTTCAGAGGAGATACTATGAACACAGTTTCTCAGGAAGTAAACGGTACCATGGCTGCTATCATAGGAATGGAAGCGTCTAAAATTGAAGAAGTATTAAAAGGTGTCGACGGAGTAGTAGAGGCGGTAAACTTTAATGAACCTGGACAGACAGTTATAGCCGGTTCTGTAGCTGCTATTGAAAAGGCATGCGAGGCACTAAAAGAAGCAGGTGCAAGAAGAGCACTGGTACTTTCTGTATCTGGACCTTTCCACTCTTCTCTAATGAAGCCAGCTGGAGAAAAACTGAAAGCTGAAGTGGAAAACTATGTATTCAAAACAGGAACTGCAAAGCTCGTGGCAAATACTACTGCAGAGGTAACAACTGATGCTGAAGAGATCAAAAAAGAGCTTTATGATCAGACTTTCGGACCTGTTAGATGGGTTGAAACTATAGAGAAGCTAAAATCTGAAGGTGTTGAAAAAATTTATGAAATAGGACCTGGAAAAGTTCTCAAGGGTCTTATCAGAAAAATAGATAAAACACTAGAAGTTGAAAACATTGAAAAATTAGAAGATCTAGCATAAGTTTATTTTAAAATTTAAAATAAAATAATTAAATCTCTTTAACAAGGAGGAAAGAATGATTGATTTAAAAGGAAAAGTAGCGGTCATTACTGGTTCTGCAAGAGGAATCGGAAGAGCTGTTGCTGAAAAATTAGCACAGGCCGGTGCTAATCTTGTAATTACAGATATACTAGCAGAGATAGGTGAAAAAACTGCCAAAGAGATCTCTGAAAAATACGGAGTGGAAGCTATATTCGTTCCTGGAAATGTTGTTTCAAGTGAAAGTATGGCTGAGCTAGCATCTAAAACTCTTGAGAAGTTTGGGAAAATAGATATTCTTGTCAACAATGCAGGAATTACAAGAGATACACTTTTCATGAGAATGAAAGAGGAAGATTTTGATCTTGTTATGAATATCAACCTCAAAGGAACTTACAACTGTACACAGGCTTTCTTTAAGACTATGGTAAAACAGAGATACGGAAGCATCATTAATATGGCATCAGTTGTGGGACTAATGGGAAATGCAGGTCAAGTGAACTACTCTGCTTCAAAAGCCGGAATGATAGGTATGACTAAATCTCTGGCAAAAGAAGTAGGGAAAAGAGGAGTGAGGGTAAACGCTGTAGCTCCAGGATATATACAATCTGAAATGACAGATATACTAAGTGAAGATGTAAAGAAAGAGTTTGCAAAAAACATCCCTATGGGTGTAATGGGAACTCCTGAAGACATTGCGAATGCAGTACTGTTTCTGTCTTCTGATCTTTCTAGCTATATCACAGGTCAGACTTTAAGTGTTAATGGTGGAATGTTGATGCCTTAAGGGCGTTTAAGATATAAAAGTCTTGAAAAATCACATTAAATTTGATACTATCATAATAGAAAAAATTAATGAAAAAACCAAGGAGGAAAAAGAATGTTAGATAAAATCAAAGAAGTAGTAGTAGATCAATTAGGTGTAGACGCGGATCAAGTAACTCTTGAGGCGAACTTCGTAGACGATCTAGGAGCAGATTCACTAGATACAGTTGAACTAATAATGGCTTTCGAAGAGGAATTTGACGTAGAGATTCCTGATACAGAGGCTGAAAAGATCAAAACTGTTCAAGACGTAGTAAACTACATCGAATCTAATAAGTAATATTTAAAGGTTATAGGGGTAATTAATTACCCCTATAATTGTATTTATAGAAAATTGAAAAAATCGCTTTTTATAGTGATTTGTCTCATTTACGATAAAATAAAAAGTTTCATGAAGAGGTGAAGGATAAAGTGAGAAGAGTTGTAGTAACTGGAATAGGCCTTGTAACTGCTTTGGGAACAGGGGTAGAAAAAACTTGGAAAGCTATCAAAGAAGGTAAAACTGGAGTGGGAAATATCGAATCTTTCGACACTACTGACAACCCTGTAAAAGTTGCAGCTGAGGTAAAAGATTTTGATCCTACAGATTTCGGAATTGAAAAAAAAGAAGTTAAGAAACTTGCTAGAAATACACAGTTTGCCATAGTAGCTTCAAAAATGGCAATTGAGGATTCTAAACTTGAAATTACTGCTGAAAATGCAGAAAGAGTAGGAGTAATCGTATCTTCTGGTATAGGTGGTATAGAGGTAATGGAACAACAGCACGAGGTAATGTTAAATAAAGGGATAAAGAGAATATCTCCTTTTACAATACCTGCAATGATATCAAATATGGCAGCAGGAAACGTAGCTATATACACAGGAGCAAAGGGACCGAATAAAGCTGTAGTAACTGCTTGTGCAGCAGGAACGCACTCTATAGGAGATGCTTTTGAAACTATCAGAAACGGAAAGGCAGATGCAATGATCGCAGGAGGTACAGAAGCTTGTATCACTAAGTTTGCTATCAACGGATTTGCAAATATGAAAGCTCTTTCTACCAGAAACGATGAGCCAGAAAAAGCATCTAGACCATTTACAGCAGACAGAGACGGTTTTGTAATGGGAGAAGGTGCAGGAATAGTAATACTTGAAGAACTAGAAGCGGCAAAAGCTAGAGGTGCAAAAATATATGCTGAAGTTGTAGGATACGGAGAAACTTGTGATGCTTATCATATAACATCACCATCTGAAGGTGGAGAAGGCGGAGCAAGAGCTATGAAAATGGCACTTGAGCAAGGTGGAATCGACTTATCAGAAGTGGACTACATCAATGCCCATGGAACTTCAACTCCTGCAAACGACAGAAATGAAACAGCTTCAATAAAAACAATATTCGGAGATCATGCCTATAAACTGGCAGTATCTTCAACTAAAGGTGCTACAGGACACGGTCTAGGAGCAGCTGGAGGAATAGAAGGAGCTTTCTTAGCACTTGCAATAAGCGAAGGAATATTACCACCTACAATCAATTATGATACTCCAGATCCAGACTTGGATCTTAATTATGTACCTAACATAGCTGTGGAAAAAGAGATAAGAGTAGGTCTTTCCAACTCACTAGGTTTTGGAGGACACAACGCAGTTATCGCAATGAAAAAATATAAATAAGAGGTGTAGAGGACAGTGGTAGAAAGTTGTTTTGCAGAACTTGAAAAAAGATTGCAGTATACATTTAACAGCAAAAAACTTCTGAAGCACGCCCTCATTCACAGGTCTTATGGAAATGAAAACTGGGATTATAAAAAGGTAAACAACGAGAGACTAGAACTGCTGGGAGATGCAGTTCTAGATCTTGTTGTTACAGAATATCTTTATTTGCATTTTACCGGTTCAAGCGAGGGAGATCTGGCTAAATTGAAATCAATGATTGTCAGTGAGCCTGTGCTTGCTAAAATTTCCAGAAAACTTGGAGTGGGAAATCATCTTCTTTTAAGTAAAGGAGAGGAGCTTACAGGAGGAAGAGACAGGAGTTCCATATTAGGAGACGTATTCGAAGCTATACTAGGTGCGGTTTATCTTGATTCTAATTTCATAATAGCCAAGGAGTTTGCCATAAAGCATCTGAAGAGATTCATAGACCATATAGAGGAAAATGAAGATCTTATAGATTTTAAAACTATTCTTCAGGAATTTAGTCAGAGGGAGTACAAGGTAATTCCTTTTTATGAAGTGATAAAAGAGATGGGACCTGATCACAGAAAATCCTTTGAAATAGCAGTGAAAATAAATGATGAGCTAATGGGACTGGGAACAGGGAGAAATAAAAAAAGTGCAGAGCAGTCAGCAGCAAGAAACGCCTGCAGAAAATTGGGAGTAAAGGCATATGAAGCATTATAATATTCCAGTTTTTATAAGTCATTTTGGATGCCCAAATTCATGTGTATTTTGTAATCAAAAGAAGATTACAGGTATAGAAACAGACGTGAGTGCCGATGAATTAGAGACGATCATTGAAGATTATTTAAAAACTCTTCCAAAGGAATCAAAAAAAGAAGTGGCTTTCTTTGGTGGAACTTTTACAGGGATTTCGATAGATCTTCAGAGAAATTATCTAGCGGTAGTCAAAAAGTATATTGATGATGGGAAGGTAGACGGAATAAGGATGTCCACAAGACCTGATTATATATCACATGAAATACTTCTTATGCTCAAAGAGTACGGAGTAACCACAATAGAGCTAGGAGTTCAGTCTCTTGATGCTGATGTTTTAGAACTTTCAGGCAGAGGATACCGTCCGGAGAAAGTTTTTGAAGCCTCGACAATGATCAAAGAGGCCGGGATAGCTCTTGGAATACAACTTATGCCAGGGCTTCCAGGGTCAACGGATGAAAAAGATTTTATAAGTGCCAAAAGAGTAGTGGGGATAGGACCTGACATGGTCAGAATATACCCCACTCTTGTCATAAACGGGACCCAAATGGAGAAAATGTATTATGAAGGCACTTTTGCCCCGATGACACTGAAGGAAGCAGTTGACAGAGTGGTTCCTATTTATGCACTTTTTGAAAAAGCTGGAATAAATATAATAAGGGTAGGGCTGCAGCCATCTGATGATATAAGGGAAGAGGGAGTCATTATAGACGGACCTTTTCATCCGTCATTTCGGGAACTGGTAGAAGGAGAGATATATTCTAGATTTCTCACCATACATAGAGATGAAGTCGGAAACCTGAATGTAAAAGCAAATGAAAAAAATATATCAAAAATTGTCGGAAACAGAGGAATCAACAGAAAAACCTTCGGAAAGAGTTTTAAGATATCAATAGATAATAGTCTAAGTCTAAAAGAGATAAGTGTAAATGGAAATCTGATAACGAGAGAAGAAATTTTGAACGGAGTAATATAAGATGAATCAGATAATTATAAATGTTGATGATTTTCAGACCAGGGCGGCT
>NZ_JBFHGC010000171.1:0-5037 GCF_041583315.1 Ilyobacter sp.
AAGAGATATTCCGATATGTTATAGTATTAAATAAAAAAAATCCGGAGAATAACTCCCGGATTTTTTGGTTAGACAGTTATTTTATTCAGTTTTTCTTCTATCTTTGTCAATACCATCTCAGGCTTCAGATCGAGCATACACTTAAAATGCCCCTTAGGACACTTCTTTCCTCCGTGTAGGCCGCAGGGTCTGCACGGGAGTCCGGTATTTTCTATTATCTGGCTGTTTTTAGACCAAGGATAGAATCCAAGTTCTCTCACAGTGGCCCCGAAAATGGCGAGGATATGTGTATTTTCCCATGCTGAGGCGATGTGTATAGGGGAAGAGTCGTTGGTCAAAACTACATGAGATCTTCTTGTCACTTCTGCAACTTCCAACAGGGATGTTTTTCCTATTAAGTTGACTGTTTTGTCAGTCTCTTTTATATTTAGGAGAAGTTCTTCACGTCCCCCTATAAGAACTATGGCAGTATCCTTTCTTTTGGAAAGCTCTTCCACAACCTTATTGAAATATTCCAGTGGCCATTGTTTTGTAAACCACTTGCTCCCAGGGGCAATAGTGACAATTTTTTTATTTTCAAGGTGGTTTTCAGACCAGATTTCACTGATTCTGTTTTTCTCAGCTTTTCCTGGGAAAAGCTCTATTCCGTAATATTTATCGATTTTACCTTCTACGAATGAAAGGAGTTTTTCAACTTCATGTTTACTTTTATCATAGTGTACTTTTTTTGTGAAAAACATCTTTCCAGAGGCATTGTCATATCCAATTCTCACAGGTGCCCCTGTGAGCCATGTTAGCAAAGAGCTTCTAAGATATCTGTGGGGAGTTATTATCAAGTCAAAGTTTTTGTATTTGAGTCTTTTTCCCAAGAGAAAAAGTCCTCTGATCCCACTGTGTTCTCCTCTTTTATCATATTCAATTATCTCAGCCAGATTTGGATTGTTCCTCAGAATAGTCGCTCCTACAGGAGTGGTGACATAGGTTATACTGCTGTCAGGATATTTTTCTTTCAGCATTTTTATGAGAGGTGTTGACAGGACAATGTCCCCTATAAAGGCTGTGTGTATAATTAAAATTTTCATATCACCGCCTCCTTTTCCTCTAATTTTTTAAGAACAATATCTATGATGGTATTTTTTACCTCGTTGTTATAACTATCAAAATATTTATGAGAATAATCTTCAGCGGGGTTATTCTCATCAGGGATGATGTAGTCAATATCACTCCATCCGAAGGTTCCCCACCTTACAGGATGCTGTGTTTTTTTATTTGGGTATACAGCCACGATACTTCTTTTCATAGATGCTGCTATGTGGGTTGGTCCGGTTGAACCCCCCAGATACAGGTGGGATTTTGAGATGATAGCCGCAAGGTTTAAAAGGTCTCCACCATTTGCAAAGAGAAATACCTTGTCTTTTCCGATGCTTTCAACTATTTTTTCGCCCCTTTCATCTTCAGAAATATGGCAGGTGATAATAATATTTAGGTCGGGCAGCTTTTCTTTTATACCCTTAATAAGCTCGCTATAGTCTTCATCTGAAATATTTTTTGCAGATCCGCCCATAAATGGATTTATCACAAGTACCTTACCTTTTATGTTATTTTCTGTCATAAAAACCTCTGCAGATTTCTTATGTCTCTCTTCCAAAAATATAGAACTATTTATCTCGTATTCTTTTTCAAAGAGTTCAGGATCGAGTTTTTTTACAAGGTCAAGGTTGTATTCTGCCTCATTCTTTACAGAGAGAGACCTTTTTTGACGGATTCCCTTGTTGTATGTAAAAATAGAGCTCAGTTTTGATATGGGTCCTATTTTCCAGGGAGCCTTGCTGGATTTTGCCAGTTTGGATACAAAGCTGTCGTTGTAGAGTGCTATAAATACATCAGCCTTGAAATGTTTTATTTTTTCTATCAAGTCCTTCTGCCTGTAATCATCTATTTTTATGACACGATTTATATATGGTAGATTTTTTACAATTTCATAGTTGTATTTCCTCACGAGAACTGTTATCTCTGCCTGAGGATACATTTTTCTGAGCATATAAAAACTAGGGATGGATAGCACCAAATCACCTATTTTATCAGTTCTAGATATTATTATTCTTTTTATCTCCACAAAATCACCCTTAGCTTTTTTTATTTTCCAGATAAGCTCCGTTTTTATACATCTCTCTCAGTTTGAAATACTTTGTCATAGAGTACATAGAACTGGTACAGGCTATGACAAACCCCTCTATACCATCTAAAAATCCCAGCCTTAAAAAATACATTCTAAAAAATTTATACATTGGATTGAGGACTATTTTTAAAATTCCGGATTTTTTACCTCTCCGGTAATATTCCTCTGCTCCCAAGGTTGTATATCTGTTGAACCTGTCAAAGTAATCCTTTAACGTGAGGTAGGAATAATGATGTATTTTTTCCTTTATTTTCCCTATTTCAAGTTCTGTTATATATTCTTCGTGTACTAGATTGTCACTTACTTTTACACTGCCGTTTTTCCAAAGTCTTGTGGCATACTGATTGCTCCATCCACCGTATTTCAGCTCTTTTCCGAAACATATGGAGCATCTGTTTATCTGGTAGACACTGTAGTCATAAGTACCATTCTTTATCTCTTTTATCCTTTTTATAAGATCGTCAGAGAGTTCTTCGTCTGCATCTATAAGCAGTATCCACTCACCGCTGCATTTATCAATGACGGAGTTTTTCTGGGGACCAAATCCCTTCCACTCTTCGTCATAGACCTTAGCTCCGAAACTACGGGCTATTTCCACAGTTTTATCACTGCTGTTGCTGTCTACGATTATTATCTCATCAGCAACTTTACTGGCGGCTTTCAGAGTTACAGGAAGGATTTTTTCTTCATTAAATGTTATTATTCCAACAGATAGTTTCATCATCACTCACCCTATATTTATTTATCAGCTAATTATAACAACTAAAGTATCTTTTGGCAACTTTACAAAAAACAGAAAAGACCGAGTAGGGTAACTCGGTCTTTTCAATAGGTCATTCATGGTTTCTCAAAAGAAACACCTGAGTGGGTAGCCCAGGATTTGAATCATATAGACTTAAAAAAAGGGGGGGCTTAAGTTCTACATGGAATATATCAATGGTGCCTAGAAGTGGATTCGAACCACCGACCGCTCGGGTATGAACCGAGTGCTCTAGCCAACTGAGCTATCTAGGCATATTTGGTGGCGGGGGCAGGATTTGAACCTACGACCTTCGGGTTATGAGCCCGACGAGCTGCCAGACTGCTCTACCCCGCGACACTATTTTGTTCAAAATATAAATCATGAAATTTTGGTGGCGGGGGCAGGATTTGAACCTACGACCTTCGGGTTATGAGCCCGACGAGCTGCCAGACTGCTCTACCCCGCGTCACTTTTCAATTTGGAAAACATGATCTTCTTTCTTTTGGAACAAGATTAATTATATTATACAGATTAATATAAGTCAACATTTTTTTATAATTTTTTATAAAATTTTATAATTTGTTATACATATTTTTAGTTTCTGATTTTGTTATAGTACTTTTTAACTTTCTTCAGGTATTCTGATTCCAGGTTTTTTCCGTGCTCGTCCTTCAGTTCATTTACTCTGCCGGCCCCTAGATTATAGGCCATTATACCATCAGAAACACTTGAAAAATAAAGAATTTGTTTTAAAAGGTAATAAGTTCCATAGTAAATATTTCTTTCTATATTCAAGAGATCATTTTTTTGTATTTTTTTTTTGTCTATTTTTTCTCCGATATCTTTACCTACTCCATAGGTGAGCTGCATGAGACCATAGGAAGGGTCATTGGAAATGATGCCAGGTCTGTAGCTGCTCTCTACCATTATTATGGAAGCCAGTATTTCCCACCCTATTCCGGTTTCACTGTGAACATCATAAAGAGCTTTGGCTACAGCCAAAGCTTCTTTTTCATTTATGTTTCCTTTACTTATTTTTTTGACCTTCTCAATAATGAGCTTAAATTCTTTAAGTTCTTCAAGTTCCTTTTGTTGCTTTTGGATTGTTTCCTTAAATTTACTCTTTTGTTTTTCAGCGATTGTTTCAATCTCATTTTTCTGTTTCTGAATTATTACTTCGTTATTTTTTATTTTTTCCATATATTCCAGTTCTTTTGTCTTTTCATCTAATTGCATCTGGAGTACTTGATTTTTTAGGCTTTTTATAGTCATCTCTTTTTTATAAAGGTTAAAAAGGAGAAGCACTGTAAGCACAAAAAACAATAAAACTGAAATTAGCTTCATATTATCCTTATTTGAATTTTTCATATGAGGATATGGATATAGTTTAGTTTTCTCCATGCCAAGCCTCCTCCCAAAACACTATGTGTTTTCAGAATTTATTTAGAAGAAAATCCGGCATAAGCCGGATTTTATGCTTTCTCAAACTGGTCTTTTCCAACTCCACAAAGTGGACATACCCAATCAGCAGGGATATCTTCAAATTTTGTACCTGCTTCTACTCCAGAATCAGGATCTCCTACCTCAGGATCATATACATATCCACATACAACACATACCCATTTTTCCATTTATTGTTCCTCCTTAATTTTAGTAGCTATATTTTTTCAAAGTGGTCTTTTCCCACTCCGCAAAGCGGGCATATCCAATCTTCTGGAATCGCCTCAAATGATGTCCCTGCCTCTATACCAGCATCAGGATCACCTATTACAGAATCATACACATAACCACAGACAACACATGCCCATTTTTCCATCTTTTGACCTCCACTTTTTAGTAATCAGATTCTTTTAGTTCAAAAAAGGCCTTTGGGGCATTACATACAGGACAAGTCTCGAGAGCAAGTTTCCCCTCATGTACATATCCGCATTTTCTGCATTTCCAACGAACTTTATCTTCTCTTTCAAATACCATGTTTTTTTCTATATTTCCGGCTAATTTTAAATATCTGTTTTCATGTTCTACTTCTACTCTTGATATAAGTCTAAAAACAGCAGCAACTTCAGGGAAACCTTCTTCCTGAGCTATTTTTCCAAAAGTAGGATAAAGCTCAGTA
>NZ_JBFHGC010000172.1:0-5030 GCF_041583315.1 Ilyobacter sp.
CACAGGACAGACAGAGGTACAGACATAGAAAATCTGGAAAAAGCTCTGGAGAATTTCAGAGGTGAAATAGATCAGGTTCCTCCCATGTACTCGGCCCTTAAAGTGGACGGGAAGAGGCTCTATGAGCTCGCAAGGGAAGGAAAAGAGATAGAAAGAAAGTCAAGGAGAGTCACCGTGGAAAATCTGGAAATCCTGGATTTTGACGGGAAGAGAGGTACATTTACGTGTACGGTATCTAAGGGGACTTATATAAGGTCTCTCATTTATGACATAGGGGAAGTGTTAGGAACCTATGGAGTGATGACTTCTCTCAGAAGGACACAGGTAGGGGATTACACTTTAGATATCGCATACACTCTGGAAGAGATAGAAGCCATGGTGGAAAAAGGCGACTATAGTTTTTCAAAGAGTATAGAGGAAAGTTTCCCGTATCCTGAGGCAGAGATTTCAGGAGAAAAAGATATAAAGTTGTTTAATAACGGAAATACCCTGGTTTATGAAAAAGAAGACGGAAGATACAGGGTGTATAGTGATAAAAAATTCCTTGGTTTGGCAGAAGTAAAGAGATGTCGCCTCAAGGGTTATAAATATTATAATGTGTAGAAAGGGAGTAGTATGAAGGTAAAAAATATAGCTATTATTGCCCATGTTGACCATGGGAAAACAACTCTTGTAGACGGAATGTTAAGACAATCAGGAGTATTCGGATCTCACGAAGCTTTAAGTGAGAGAGTAATGGACAGTAACGATCTTGAAAAAGAGAGAGGAATCACAATATTTTCAAAAAATGCTTCACTTAGATTTAAAGATTACAAAATAAATATTGTAGATACTCCGGGCCATGCTGATTTTGGTGGAGAGGTACAGAGAATACTTAAAATGGTTGACTCGGTTCTTCTTCTTGTAGATGCATTTGAAGGGGTAATGCCTCAGACAAAATACGTACTAAAGCAGGCTCTTGAGCACGGACTGAGACCTATCGTAGTAGTAAATAAAATTGACAGACCGAACTCTACACCTGAAGAGGTTGTAGATTCTGTATTTGATCTTTTTGTTGAATTAGGTGCAAATGATATGCAGCTTGAGTTCCCAGTTGTGTATGCTTCTGCAAAAAATGGTTTTGCAAAAATAAACCTAAGCGATCCAGATGAAAACATGCAGCCTTTATTTGAAACTATCCTAGATCATGTAGACGATCCAGAAGGAGACCCTACAGCTCCGGTTCAAATGCTTGTTACAAATATTGCTCCGGATAACTATCTTGGGAAACTGGGTACCGGAAAAATTCATAACGGAATTTTAAAGAAAAACCAGGAAGTAACACTTATTAAAAGAGACGGAGAACTTGTAAATTATAAAATTTCAAGATTATTCGGATATGAAGGTCTTAAAAGAGTGGAAATGGAAGAAGCTATTTGTGGAGATGTAGTTACAATAGCCGGACTTGAGAAGATAGATATAGGGGAAACTGTAGCAGACAGATTAAATCCTATGGCTCTTCCTCTTATAGACATAGATGAACCAACTCTTGCTATGACTTTTATGGTAAGTGACTCTCCATTCGTAGGTAGAGAAGGTAAATTTGTAACTTCTAGAAATATATGGGACAGACTTCAAAAAGAATTAGAGCACAACGTAAGTATGAAAGTAGAAGAAACAGGTTCTGCTGAGGCCTTTGTTGTAAAAGGAAGAGGAGAACTTCAACTTTCGATCCTTATAGAAAACATGAGAAGAGAAGGATTTGAACTTCAGGTTGCAAAACCTCAGGTAATCTTCAAAGATATAGACGGAGTAAAGTGCGAACCTATCGAACTTGCAATAATTGACGTTGCAGATGAGTTTGTGGGAGTAGTTATAGAAAAGCTAGGAATAAGAAAAGGTGAAATGATCAATATGATCCAGGGATCAGACGGATATACAAGAATCGAGTTTAAAGTACCTGCAAGAGGTCTGATCGGATTCAGAAATGAATTTATGACTGAAACAAGAGGAACGGGAATACTAAATCATTCATTCTTCGATTATGAGCCGCATAGAGGTGAAGTACCTACTAGAATGAGAGGAGTACTGATATCTATAGAGGCCGGTACAACTACAGCATACTCTCTTGGAAATATCCAGGACAGAGGAGTGTTGTTTGCACCTCCAGGATTAGAAGTATATGCAGGAATGATAATCGGAGAACATTCAAGAGAGAATGATCTTACGGTAAATGTAACAAGAGGAAAGCAGCTGACTAACATGAGAGCGTCAGGAACAGATGCAGTAGTTAGATTAGCTCCTCCAAGAGAGTTTACTCTTGAGCAGGCTTTAGAATATATAGCTGACGATGAACTAGTAGAGATAACTCCGAAAAGTGTAAGAATGAGAAAGAAGATATTAGACGAAGGTGCAAGAAAAAGATCTCAAAGAAAGGGATAATCATATGAAGAAAATAGTCTTTATACTTTTGACATTTTTAGTATTAATTGGTTGTAGTAATAGGCAGACTAATGGAGAGATAGACATAGATAATGTCAAAGTAACTCCTGAAGATGTTTACACATCGATCTTTTTAGATGACTCGGATAGTGTAAAACTTTTTTTAGATAATGGATTTCCAATAAATTATAAAGATGAATCAGGGGAGACTCTTTTAATAAAAGCAGTAAAGGGAAACTCCAAAAATGTAATAGAACTTCTTTCTTCAAGAGGTGTACTTCTTGAAGAAAGAACACTTCCCAAGGTAAGAAAAAATACCAATATAACAGTCCCAGGAAAAACAGCTATTTATTTCGCAGAAAATTTTGATATTTTGAATATTCTTGTGGATAAAGGTGCAAATGTTAATTTTGTTAACAGTGAGGGTGAGCCGCTTTTAGTTTACTTTATAAAGCACAAACCTACTGAATATACAAAACTCATCATAAAAAACAGAGCTAAAGTCAACTCTGTGGATGAAAACATGTGGACTCCTCTGATATGGGCTGTTGTAAATGACCAGGAAGAGATCGTAAAGGAACTTCTTATAGAGGGTGCAGATGTTTTTTTCAGGGATTACCAGGGTAATTATGCCATCTATTATGCTTTTGATAAAAATATTATTTCCCTCCTTTTGGAAGATGGATATAGAATGAATGTCAAAAACAAAGATGGAGAAACAATCATGGGAGAAGTTTACCTCAAATGTGTGTCTAACGGATACTATGAAGAGGTGGAAAAACTGTTGAAAATGGGTGTAGATATAAATTATACATCTTACGGTGACAGCGCTCTTTCCCTTGCAAAAGAAAATAAAGATGCAAAAATGACGGTTTTACTGAAAACAAGCGGAGCCGTAGAGTAAAAGAGTTATAGCTAGAGAGCAGATGAAAATCTGCTCTTTTTTTTGATTGGAAAATTTCAAAATAATATTATCTGTTTTATAAAATTCCGGAAACTAGATTTAACTGCCTTCCACGAACATATGTCTGGAACATTTGTAAAAAAGTTGTTTTTGATTCTTGACATTTGTAAAATACAAATGTATAACTTAGTGAGAGGACTAAATAAATATGTTTTCAGGAGGGGGAAAATATGATTTTGAATAAAGAAAATTTCGTTAATATGCTTAGTTCCAGTTGCCATTTGTTAGATGAAAATATAGATGAGCTTGGAAAAATAGATGCAAAATTTGGTGACGGAGATCACGGGGTAACCATGTCAAAAATAAGCGGAATTATAAAAAAATGTATAAATAACTGGAAAAATGAATCGGTATATCAGTTCTTTGATAATATGGGAGAAGAAATAATGGATGTCAACGGAGGATCTGCAGGACCTTTGTACGGAACATTTTTCCAAGGACTGGGAGAAGGAGCAGAAGATGCAGAAGAGATAGATAATAAAGTGTTTAAAAAAATGATTTTAAGTTCTTTGGAAAATATGCAGATGATCACAAAAGCAAAGGTAGGAGACAAAACAATGATGGATACCCTGATACCTGCAGCAGAGTGTGCAAAAGAATCCTGCTCAGAACTACCAGATTGTATAAAAGAAATAGTAAATGCAGCTTGTCAGGGAGCAGAAAATTCTAAGAATTATCCTTCTAAATTTGGGAGGGCAAGATTTTTTAAAGATGAAACGATAGGTTATATGGATGCAGGAGCTATGTCTCTAAGTTTAATTTTCAAAGGCTTTAGTGAGGGAATAAAAAAATAGCAGGGGGGATTCAAAAATGAAAATGAAAAAATTTATCAACAATCCAGAAAATTTAACACAGGAATTATTGGAGGGACTGGCACTGGCCAACAAAGATATACTTACTTTGGTAGACGGGCATTTAGTTGTAAGTAAGGATTTGGAAACAGCAGACCGTGTAACCATAGTAACATTAGGCGGTACAGGTCATGAACCAGCATTGCAAGGGTTTGTAGGAAAAGGTATGGTTGACATCGCCGTCTGTGGAGATATATTTGCTGCCCCTGGTCCAGACAGCTGTGTAAAAGCGATCCAGATGGCAGATAAAGGTCACGGAGTTTTATTTGTAGTATTAAACCATTCAGGGGATATGCTGACAGCCAACCTTACTATGAAAAAAATAAAAAAATTAGGAATTAATGTGGCTAAGATAGTAACTCAGGAGGACATTTCTTCGGCTCCAAGAGAAGATGGAAACAACAGAAGAGGTTTTGTAGGATGTGTTCCTTTGTATAAAATAGCAGGAGGAGCAGCTCTACAAGGTAAATCTCTGGAAGAAGTAGCAAAAATATCTCAGTTTTATGCAGATAATATGGCAGCTATATCCGTATCACTTCGTGGAGCTACCCATCCGGCAACAGGCGGACCTCTGGCAGAATTAGATGAGGATGAAATGGGTGTCGGAATGGGACAGCACGGAGAAGGGGGAGGAGAAAAAATTCCTATGGAAACAGCAGATGTGACTACTGATATTCTCATGGAAAAAGTGTTGGATGATTTGAAAATAAAATCGGGAGAAAAGTTAATGGTTGTAATAAACGGTTCTGGAGCGACCACTTTGATGGAAATGCTTATTGTGTACAGAAGGGCTG
>NZ_JBFHGC010000173.1:0-5026 GCF_041583315.1 Ilyobacter sp.
GTGTCTCCGTGCAGAAGCCTTAGATGCTATCTTAGCCAAAACCCCATCTAAGTATTTTTCATCTTCAGTAGAAGGGATATAATCATTAAATACTACACGATGTGCGATAGCATCTTTTACCCATTTTAAGTCTTTCCCACAGCTTTCTGATAGCTTTTCTGGATCAATTTCATTGAGCATAAGTCCTGAGGATTCACGAACACCTAAGTCACTTTCCACAGTTCGCTTAGAATATATCTCTTATGACCCAAATAATCTGTCATCTCTATAGGAACTCTGTTCAGCAAATGAATGTACGTCAGTAGTGGCACCTCCTATATCAATTATCATAAGCTCACCAATCCCACTTTCACACGTAGTTCCTCTTGTAAGTATTTCCCCTGCTGAAAGTACAGCAGATGGTGTCGGCATCAATATCCCGTCTAAGATTTCCTTTACCTTATCTAGACCCTTCATGTTGACTATTCTCTGCAAAAAAACTTCTCTCACTATATTTTCAGCCATTTCAGTATTTAACTGCCCAACGTCAGGTATGAGATTATTTGCCACATAACATTCTTTTCTTCCAATCCATAGACTTTTTTTAGGCTGGAAAAGCAGTGTAAATATATTAATCCTATGTGCTCTTATTTTTAAAATCCCTGCCAACGCTTGAAGCCAATCAGCCATCCCATATGAGCAGAAAAGAGAATAATTGAAATAACAACTACACCAGTTCCAAAAACAAATAACGTATCTTTTTTATACCAGTTGATGGTTCGGTAATATGTCCGTTTCATATCTGTCTGAAAACCTCTGGATTCCATGGCAATAGCCACTCTCTCTGCCTTTCTTATATTTGTTGCCAATAGCGGTATCGCATTTCGATACCAGGAATTTTTCTTTTTATACCATTTCTTCTGTTTAGAACTACGTATTCTATGTGCTGCATTGATCAAGTAGAGATCTGACTCCATTGAAGGCAAGAAACGTAAGGCTGTCAATATCCCGTAGGCGATCCCTGGATTAAGTCTGCACTGTTTGATCAGACTCAAAATCAAAGCATCCGGCTCAGTATTAAAGGTAAACAAGATGGATGTGACTCCGATTGTTAAAATCCTGAAAAACAGCACCAGACCTACAACAAGGCCCTTATCTGTAAATGTCAGAGGCCCGAGGTTTGCAATAATTTCCGGGTTTTCAACCCTTGCAAAGGATGCATTCATCCAAAGCATACCAAAGGCAAAACACACAAGCGGTATAATCATCTTGAGGTTTTTTCGGTTAAAGGATTTTGTGATAAGGGCAAAGAAAAAGCAGACACCAAATAAGATAATCATTGTATAGGGGTCAAATACCATGAGAGATGCCATTACGATAATGAAATTTGCAAGAAGTTTTGCAGTAGGATTAAAATGCCTCATATACATCAAAAGTTCACCTCATTCATGAGTTTCACTCTAAAGGGAAGATCAAGTCCGCTCTTTCTGATTATCTCATGTTCATTCCAAAGATTTTGAGTATCTCCACTGTATAGAATTTTCCCCTCAGACATGACAGCAATTCTATTTGCATAGGAATCTACTAAATCTAAATCGTGGGTGATCATAAATATAGTCATACCTTTCCCATTGAGTTCAGTAAGTTTTTTCATTAGCATCGTAGTGTTCTTTTCATCCTGACCAAAAGTAGGCTCATCCAAGATTAATATTTTCCGCTCTCCAACCAGCATCGTTGCAACAGAAAGCCGTCTTTTCTGACCTCCAGAAAGGCTAAAGGGGTTATTGGTCGCATAATTCTCCAAATAAAAAGCTTTTAATAAGCTGTTTACTTTTTCATTTCTGATATTTTCATCCAGATTAAGTTGATCAACACTATACGCAACTTCTGACCATACTGTATCCTCCAAAAATTGGTGTTCAGGATTTTGAAAAACATAACCGATTAAATCGTAAAGTTCCCGTTCTTTATATAAAGACAATTCTTTGCCAGAAATAGAAAGACTGCCGCTAGATATTTCCAGAAGCTTTAATATAACCTTTGAAAGTGTTGATTTCCCACTCCCGTTTCCTCCTACCAAGGCAAAAAAATCACCTTCCTTTACAGTGAGATCGACTTCTTTTAAAATCTGATGATCTTTTGCATACCCAGCAGATAATTTTTCCAGTTTAAGTATCGGACTGTTTCCAATATCTTTTCTCTTATCAGAAGTCTTATAGTTGTTGTCTATTACTTTTTTTAACAATGTCTGAGGTATATTCTCTTTTTTTAGCTCCTCTATACTACAGGGAGTACTATTAAAGATATGCCCACTCGCCTTTAAATCTCTGTAGATTCTGAGACTATGAGGGCACCATATTCCCTTTTCCCTGAGCAGCTCACCGTGCTTATAGAACATCTCTCGAATATCCCCGTCACAAAGTATTCCCCCATCCCTGTCAATAACAATGAGACGTTCTAAAAATGGAAACCAGTTTTCTAGATTATGTTCTACTACCATCAGACCCTTTCCATTCTGCCCAGCCTTCTTTGCAGACTTTACAACCTGCCGTCGACCTTTAGGATCCAGGTTTGCCGTTGGTTCATCTAACAAAAGCATCTTAGAATCAATCGCCGCAATAGATGAAAGTGCCAGGCGTTGCTGCTCTCCCCCAGATAGGGTATTGATGAGTTGATTCTCCTTTTCTTTTGGAAAATTGAAAGCTTCCATGGACTTGTTTATTATATTGGGCATGTTCTTTGGATCTATACATTGGTTTTCCAAACCAAAGGCCACCTCGTCCTTTGGATATAGTGAGCAAAACTGACTTTCTGGATTTTGAAATACTATTCCGAAAATACGTGCCGTATCAGAAAACTGCATATCCCTGACTGATATTCCATCCACTAAAACATCTCCAGTTACATCAGCATTTTCAAATCTCTGAATAATTCCCATAAGAGATAAAAGCAGCGTGGATTTACCACTGCCGCTTTCACCTAAGATAAGGATTCTCTCCTCAGTATTGAATTTTATATTGATATCTTTCAGAACAGTTTTCTCATTGATCTCAACAGACAGGTTGCGAACCTCTACCATTGCCATTACGCATTTACTCTCTTTTCAGCTCTTTTACGCCCCAGTGGGAATGAAGACAGTGCACCTGTAGCTGCCAGTCCGTCACCGATCCATTTACCAAGTAAACCAGAAAGCACTGCACCTGATACTAAACGTACGGCTAACATAGTAGCTAACATTCCAAAGGCAAATTTTGAATATCCATAGGCAAAATAATTATAAATAAAACTGGTTACACTTGCTCCCATACCTGCTAAAACCAAAACAGGTGTTGAATATTTTTTCCATCCAGTTGCAGCAAAAACTGCCTCACAACCGAGACCCTGAATGGCAGCACCTACAAATACCATAATACCAGAAGGTGTCCCTAGTATAACTTCACCTAAGGCAGCCATAAGCTCAGCACCGAGGGCGATCCCAGGCTTACGGATAATGTAAGCACCTGTAATAGATGCTGTAAACCAAATACCATACACTATATCAAGTCCGATAGGTCCAAATGCAGCATTGGAAAATGCCCAGATAGTGATACCACCTAAATACATGGCTCCAAAGGCAACCCCTAGAACACACAAAACTATAATATCCTTTAACGTCCAGCCGAATTTTTTAGTCATTTTTTTATTCCCCCTTTAATTTATAGTTTATCTCTTAATAAATGGCAAAATGAATAAACTATATTTTATTGATATGAATTCTATACACACAAAAAAATTTCTGATAATTCATTCAATGATTATATATCTATTTTCTCTTTTGCTTTTGACGGGCTTCCCTTTGAAAATGTTGCGTGGATAATTGTATGCGGGATCCTTTTAGAAACTCCTTCAAAAGATGTCTCAAGTAAATTAAAGATCGCTTTTGCAGTTCCATCCAGTCTTGTACAATAATGATAACTTTCCACTTCTACATCAGACAAAGCCATGGCTTTTTCCACCTCCTCTATAATCACCGGAAAATACTTGTCACTTCCCAGAGGATAAAGAGACCAGGCACATGCCACAGGCATATCCTCCATAGGAAGATCAGCATATGCAGGCTCTGCATCAAAATCAAAATCTTCCGGCACATCTCCGGGACAACCCACTGAAAATAATACGTTAGCAACCACATGCCCTCCGGCAGCAGACGCCCGTAAAAAAAGTTCTTTTACATAAGCAAAGACACGTTCCCTGTTCCCTTGTATTGTCGTCCCCAGATCGTCTGTCATAACGGCGAGTCCTGTAGAGTCTGTTTTTTTTATCGCCCCCAGGATCACATCTACAAAATTGTCCTGCATAGGATAGATTCCTATTCTAGCTCCGACAACATCACTTGTTCCACATTTTAAATCCAACTGTCATTCCCCCTGTTTTTTCCTTATATATTTTATTAAAATTAATTTTACTTCTCTCCTGAAAATAAACTAAAGCAAAAAAAAAGTCATAAACCATAAGTTTATGACCTAATCTTTGCAATATAAACAGCATAAATGCACGATTAATCGTCTAAAATCCCTACGGTAGCATTACCTACATCAGGTTCTAAGGGTTTAGAACTAATAGAGTTCAATCTCAGCACGCTTTCAGCAGCTCCCCAATTACTTGATTTTATTAAATTTAATATAACTCATACTACTACAGAGGAGTAAATAAGTCAATATCTTATACTATTTAAAATAACTAGTGTTATAAAATCCTCGATTAAAAACAACACTGAATAAAGTCAGTAATTCATGAGAATTTACTGTGATTGGAAACTTAAGTTAACTAGTAATTATCTGCTCTGTTATAGTGAATTACCTCAGACAGATCTTTTACCTTTTTCGGAGATGGATTCATATCTGTATAGCCAACTGCCATCATCTCAAATATTTCAAGATATTCAGGAATACCCAGCAGCTCCTTTGTTTTCTTTTCTACCTTGGGATTTCTGAAAGCCGACACCCACATAGAAGCCAGACCCAAACTCGTAGCAGCAAGCTGCATACTCATAAAAGCACTGGCAAGA
>NZ_JBFHGC010000174.1:0-5024 GCF_041583315.1 Ilyobacter sp.
TAGATCTGTCTATATCAAGATCATCTATGCTTGAAAATTTTTTGATTTCTCCGTTTGATAATAAAACCTCAATCATGTTTTCCTCCTGGTAATGATATTAATATCATTTACATACAAAAATATATTCTTAAAAAACTCAGATTACCTCTTTTCTCCAAGTTTTGAATTTTTTACCAGACCAAAGTATATAAAAAAAAGAACAGAATCTAAATTAAAAATAAAAGTATGACTACACAAAAAATGAATATGATTTGATTGGCTTGAAATAGATCTTTTGAAACATAAAAGGCTCAGGAAATTTTCCCAAGCCTTTTTTTGATTATACCTCATTGTTTAAAGAAATTTCTAAATTTTCAGAGTAACTTATTATCTTCTCAATATTTTCCTTGAAAAAATCTGTACTTCCATGTTTATCAACAGCTTCCTGATCACGCCATTTTTCCACAAATGTCAGGATATATGGATTCTCTTTATTTTCATAGAGGACATACTCGATACATCCATCTTCTGATCGGGTATTTTTTATAAGTCCGGCAGCTACATCTTTGAATTCATCTAACTTATCTTTTTTCACAGTGGCCTTTGCAATAACTAATATCATGACAACAACTCCTTTTGAATTTATGTTACTGGTTAAAAAATAAAAGTTTAATTTTTCAACTTATACAAAACGCATTATATCCTCTATATCTTTTCTAGGAGTGGCAGCAGGGTGTGGTCCGTCAGGGTAACCGTAAACAATAAGAGCAGCAACTGTTTCTTCTGCAGGCAGACCTACGATCTCACCGATCACCTTGTCATTGATGACACCCATAATTACAGTACCTACACCTTTAGCATGTGCTGCCAGACAGAAAGTCTGACAAGCGATACCGGCGTCAAATACTTCCCAGTGGCTGGAATTTCCGTCATAGTTGAACTCTCCGTCTTCAACTGGAAGTTTTTCAATCTTTCCGCTTTTCCCCTTAACAAAACTTAATACAAGAACACCCTTTGCGTCTTTGAGTGTTCCTATATTGTAAATAAAGTCATTGACACCTTCAGTTCCGAGTCTTTTTATAGTAGCTTCATCATCAACTAATGTATATCTTGCTACCTGATAATTTCCCCATGAAGGTGCATATCTGCTTATTGAGACAATCTCTTTCATGAGGTCTCTGTCTACTTTTTCATCCTTAAATGTTCTGATACTTCTTCTTTCTTTGATCATTTGAACTGCATCCATTTTTTACCACTCCTTGATATTTTATATAGTTGTTTAAGTTCCTGGTTTTCATTGTTTTAGTGAAGCCTGTTGAAAGAATATTTTTTTTTTCAATGAAAATAAAACATTCTTTTCTCCTGATCCTTTGTATGATATGATAATATCATTAATCCGAACTTTTTAACAAGTATGCACTTTAATGATAGATACTATACAAAAAGAAAGTTAAATTTCGTAAATTTTTTATTAATTCAATGAATAGTGTGTTTGAATGGAAACAGTAAAATGGAAAGAGTCAATTATTTATATAATTTATATCAGATACCACATCAATGACACAATAAAAAGATAATGTTTTTACAGCATATTAAAAACTTAGGAGGATAAATGAAAGAAAATTTTATAAAAATAAGATACGGAATACAGGGACTGTTTTTAATATTAACTTTGGTTTCGATAAGAATAGGCTCACCCTTGATAAGTAAACTTATGATTGTTACATTGATATTTATTTTAGGAACCTATTACTGCGGATGGATTTGTGCTTTTGGAACTATTCAGGATTATTTATCTAAATTTGGGAAAAAATATATAAAAAAACGGCTTGTAATTCCAGAGAAATACCATAGATACTTACAGTGGGTCAGATATATCTCATTATTCATATCTCTCGGAGCTGTAATGACTATTTTAGATTCAAGAAAAGTATTTTTATCCTTAATTTCAGGGAGAGGTATGATTGCATTTTCAATTGTTTTTTTGATTTTTATTCTTGCTCTTTCTGTTTTTATAGACAGACCCTTTTGCAAATATCTGTGTCCTGAAGGAGCCAGGTACGGTACCTTGAGTATGGCGAGATTATTCACAGTAACCAGAAATGAGAGCAGCTGTATAAACTGCAGTTCTTGTGATAGAAACTGCCCTATGGGACTTAAAATTTCTGAGACACACTCACTCAATACACCTCAATGCATAAGTTGTGGTCTTTGCATAAATAAATGTCCAGTTCCGGATACTTTGAGTTTAAAGCTAAGAAATTTTAAAAATCCAGTAACTTACGTTTTTTTTGTAGCTGGAATTTACTTTATAGCAAAATATATAATTGCTGTTTTAAAAAGATTTGGTTAAACCTGACAGTGAGGGAAACTGATTTTTACAATTGGATTTATTAAAAAAAATAGATTTTTAGAGCTGAGGGATACTTCGGCTTTTTTTTATAACATATAAAAATAGCTAAGAATATATTCTTAGCTATTCTCCAAATAGTAAAATCTTATTTTTATATATTTTGTTTAATATTTTTAGAAGTATTTAACGACATCCTCTATAGGTCTTCTGGTCTTAGGAAATTCCTGAGGTCTCTTTTCGTATCCAAAGGCAACCATATATGCCAAATCAAATTTATCCGTGTCTACTCCGAATTTTTCAGCTAATATTTCAGTTGTTTTTTCCTTGTGGAAGCCTTCTACAGGGCATGAATTAATCCCGATAAAAGCTGCTGCAGTGAGCATGTTACCCAGTGCTATATAGCTTTGCTTGGCGGCCCAGTCTGAAAGTGCTCTGTGATTTTCCAATAAATTAAAGTCTTCTTCCTGAAAATCTCTGTAGAACTTGGTTTTCATCTGGATAACTTCCTCTGGAAGTTTCTGAACCTCTTTCATAAATTTGTTTAAATATTCAGAGTCATGCCTCATGTCACCCTTTCTTGTAAGAACCACCATGAAATGGCTAGCACCTGTGGCTCTGTCTCTTCCACCCCAAGAATGCTCTGTTACTTCTATTTTTTTTTCAGGATTAGTTATAACTAAAAACTGCCAGGGCTCAAATCCAAATGAGCTAGGAGAAAGTCTCCCGGCCTCTAATATAAAGTCAAAGTCCTCTTTGCTGATCTTTTTATTGATATCAAATTCCTTGCAGGCATATCTTTCCTTCATTGCTTTTAAAAATGCTTCTTTCAAAATTAATACCTCCATTTTAAAATGTTTTATATGATACAATCTTAGCATGATACTTTTCTTAAGTGAAGTACTTACATTTTGGAAAGTAAGAGCAAAATTTATAATTTAATTGCAATGTAACTCCTAATGATGGTGATGTGAATTTTCAATAAGTCTATGTAAAAATTCTATAAAATGCATATAGTCAGCATAGGCTTCAGTATATTTTTGTCCAATTTCTACATCTATATCTGACTTTTATTTTTAACTGCAAGAGCTGTAAATATTCCTAGGCCGAAAAAAATGCTTAATTTCTTTTTCATATGATCTCCTCCTTTGGATATTTTTAACAGCATATATCCTCTATATTTAAGTATTCTGGAGCATTAAAAATTATCCTTCACAAAATAACTAAAGTGGAGTCTAATTTCAAAAAGGATGAAAAGGTGCGTTAAATTTTAAAAAATTAGAAAAATACTTATATCACAAAGTGTAAAATAAAATTATCTTTTGATTTTAATAAAGAGTCATCTCATCTTTTTTTAGTATTTATAGTTCATATATCGGCAATAAATTTCTATTTAAATACTTAAGTTTTTTTTATAAATTTATAAAGAAATTACTTATTTAACTTTTGTTGACATTTGTTTGCATAAGGGTTAACTTATTTGGACTATAACGAAATAAAGGAGTTTTTCATGGCTGATATATTAAAAGAAGCTGAAAGGTGTCTAATGTGTAAAAATCCCAGGTGTGTAGCTGCATGTCCTGCTTCTACTGAAATTCCGAGGATTATAAAATTATTTAAAGAAAATAAAATTATGGAAGCCGGAGAGATATTATTTGAAAATAACCCTCTTTCTTCTGTCTGTGGTCTTATCTGTTCCCATGAAACTCAGTGCAAAGGGAATTGCATCCTGGGTATAAAGGGTGAAGGTCTGGATTTCGGAGATATAGAGAATTATATATCTTCATTTTATCTGGATAGGATGAAGATTTCGAAACAAAAAAAGAAAAATCAGAGTATCGCCATTATAGGAGGCGGACCTGCAGGGATAACATTAGCCTTTATACTGATTCAAAAAGGTTTTGATATTACTATTTTTGAATCACATGACAAGATCGGCGGAGTGTTGAGATACGGAATACCTGAATTCAGGCTTCCTAGGACACTCTTAGACAAGCTAGAAGAAAAGTTAGTCGAGGCTGGAGTAAAAATAAGACCTAATATCTCTATAGGATCTACCATCACTGTAGAAGATCTTTTTTCAGACGGATATGAAGCTATATTTATAGGAACAGGTACATGGAAACCAAAGAGATTACGTATAAAAGGTGAGTCTTTAGGGCACACGCATTTTGCTGTGAATTACCTTAAAAATCCAGATGTGTACAGATTAGGTAAAGAGATTGCAATTATAGGAGCAGGTAATGTGGCCATGGATGCAGCCAGGACAGCCATAAGGCAAGGAGTTGAAAAGGCGACTATTTTATTCAGGGATTCCGCAGAATTTATAGAGGCTAGAGAACACGAGGTAAAATATGCAAAAATTGACGGAGTGGAATTCATGTATCATGTGGGGCCCACAGAAATCACAGATGATGGAGTAAAAATTGTGGATATGAAGAAAGCGATTTCTGAAGACGGCTACCCTGTATTCACTCCTTTAGAGGGATCAGATAGGCTTTTTAAAAGTGATTCTGTTATTATTGCCGTAAGTCAGGGACCGAAATCCAGAATAGTTTCAAACGTAAATACTATTAAAGTTAATGAGAACGGTCTTATTATTACTGATAAAGACGGTCATACAACCATGTCAGGTGTATTTTCCGGAGGAGATGTAGTTACCGGTGCAAAAACAGTTGTAGAAGCGGTAAATATA
>NZ_JBFHGC010000175.1:0-4993 GCF_041583315.1 Ilyobacter sp.
ATTAGATGCAGTGGGTTTTTATCAGTCTATTCCTAAGATACTTTTCACCGCTATTCCAACTATGAAAGAAAGAGTGGCAATACCAAGACTCAGGAAAGTCATTTCAAAAAATCTTTTTTTGAATGAGGCTCCTGTGGCCACAGCAACATAATAGTTGAATACAAAAATTATAAATATGGCGGTCATCAGAGTAAGGATCAATGCTGTATAGGGGGAGAATCCCAATAAAAAAGGTGCTACTAAGAGGGACACGGTGAGTATGTATGTCACCCCTGTATAGATCGCTGCTCTTTTATGATTTTTATCAGAGTTCTTCTCAGATTTCGAAGAAAGATATTCTGAAGCGCCCATAGACAGTGAAGCTGCAATTCCAGTGATCAGGCCAACCATTGCAATAACTTTTGAATTATCAAGGGCAAAAGTATAGCCTGCAAGGGCACCAGTAAGCTCAATAAGAGCATCATTGAGCCCCAAGATTATAGAGCTCACATAAATAAGCTTCTCTTCTTTCAAGAGATCGACTACATCTATCTCATGATTTTCCTCATCTTTCAAAACCCGTTGTATTTCAGGCAGAGTCTTCAATATACTTTTATAATTCTCCTGGGCTTTTTGTTCTCCCAGTTCCATTGCTTTGAGACCAAAAGTAAGCCCAAAATATTTTGCCATAAAGTAATTTTTTTTGGCTCTAAAGCAATTTGGCTTCATTTCGCATTTAGTATACTGTTTGAAAAATTCATAGTGAGAATGCTCTGATTCTGCAAGTTTTATGAGGACATCTTTATTGTTTTCACCGCTTATTTTTGAGAGCATCATATAAGTGTGATACTCTGTTATTTCATCTCTTTGAAATTTTTTTAGAAGTTTTAGCAAGTTTTTTTCCAACATATCACCCCCTATACCTTAAAAGTTCACCTCACTCTGCTGCATTTTTTTTGTTAATTCATTATTTAGATATAAGTATTATTGAACTTCGAGAATGCACTAGATATTTTTTCCTTTTTACTACAGTCGGGTCTTCTAGGAAATCTTCCTCTAAGAACGTATCTACAACTCTATACCATTTTTTACCATTTCTCAGAATAGGCAGCTCAAATATTAAAGGCTCATGATATGAATTTAAAACAACATATATATCATTGTCTTTTTCTTCAATTTCTCTGGTATCTCCTCCGTCAATCATGAAAGCAATACTTTTTGAATGATGCGACCAGTCTGGAGTACACGCTTTCACTCCGTGCCATGTTATATCTCTATAACCGTCTCCGTCGATATCAGTATCTGTAAAAAAGTGAGCTCTCTTAAGTGCCTGATGTTTCTTTCTAAATTCTATCATGTTTTTCATAAAGAGATGTATGTCTTTAAATTCTTCCAGTCTGTCCCAGTTCAGCCAGTTCAGCTCATTATCCTGGCAATAAGCATTATTATTTCCCTGCTGAGTTTTACCCATTTCATCTCCCATTAGGATCATAGGAACTCCCTGTGAAAGCATGAGTATTACCAGGAAATTTTTAACTTGTCTTTTTCTCAATCTTATAATTACAGGGTCCAAAGTGTCACCCTCTATACCGTGATTATAAGAATTGTTATGATTGTCCCCGTCTCTATTATATTCTCCATTGGCATGATTGTGTTTCTTATTATAAGAAACCATATCCCACATGGTAAATCCGTCATGAGAGGTTACAAAATTTATACTGTGATAGGGCCTTCTTCCGAATTTTCTAAAAAGATCAGGACTTCCTACTATTCTTGTTGCCAGATCCTCTACCTGTCCCATATCACCACGTACAAATCTTCTCACTGTATCCCGAAATTTTCCGTTCAATTCAGCCCATCCACAAGGAAATTCTCCCAGAAAGTACCCTCCGGCAGCATCCCATCCTTCGGCTATAAGTTTGGCTCCAGAAAGAACGGGGTCATCGGCGATATCTTTCAGCAAAGAAAGGTCACCTATCCATTTACCAGTACTGTCCCGTCCGAGAATTGCAGCCAGGTCAAAACGGAATCCGTCTACATTTAGCTGTCCATACCAGTATCTTAGACTATTTATTATAAGTTCTTTCACCACAGTGTGACTGCAGTTCACTGTATTTCCTGTCCCGGAATAGTTTGAATAATACATTTTATTTTTTTCGAGGATATAATAGACAGAGTTATCGAGTCCTTTAAAGGATATGATAGGCCCCATCTCATTACCTTCACCTGTATGATTAAAGACCACATCGAGAATAACCTCTATACCCGCCTTATGCAGTGCCTCCACCAGTTGGCGAAACTCGATAACATGGCCTCCCAATTTTCCAAGTATTTTCCTGTCCCCGGAAAGATAGTTGGAAGTAGGGGCATAAAAGCCTATAGGGTTATAACCCCACACATTTTTTAGTTTTTCTCCTGTTATGGGATTTGTTCCCACCACATCGTTTTCATCAAATTCAAATATAGGCAGTAGTTGTACTGCTGTGATTCCCATATCCTTTAGATGATCTATTTTTTCTATGACTCCCTTATAAGTACCAGGATTATCTACATGTGAATTTGGGTTTGCAGTAAACAGTCTTACATGCATCTCATAAATAATTGTATCCCGAAATTCATTTTTAGGTTTCATATCATCAGACCAGTTATAGGTTCTCGTATCCAGGATCATCCCTTTTCTAGGTGATTTTGGGCACCCGTTTTTAGGTGTTATACACTTGGCATAAGGATCTATGAGAAGTTTTTCAGCAGAAAACCTATGCCCTAGCTTCATATCAAAAGGCCCGTCTACTATCCATCCATAATAATTACCTTCTGTCATTCCCTCTAAATAAACATGCCATATATCACCTGTTTTATTCACACGTTTATCCAGTTTATATGAAAAACAAGGTTCACAGTCATCTGAGTTTTTAAATATATATAAAGTCATTTCAGTTGCATTTCTGCTGAATATTCCAAAATTTACTCCTGTATCAAGAACAATTGCTCCCATAAAATAAATTCCTGGCCTAGCTATAAATGTTTTCATAACACCACCTCCAAAACTCTATCTATATAATACTCTATTTTTTCTATTTTCATTTATTGTTTGAATAAAAAATAAAAAGACAGAAGAAGAATCTGCCTTTTATCTCAAAGTTTTTTTACCTGTAAAAAAAACTTATAATATCAATGTTTTCAAGTGATACAGAGAATATATTCTCCTTTATCTCATTTTGTAAGAGGCACCGTAATTGTTATAGTGAACTTTTGAAAACTCCATATCTTCTTCAGTATAAGGTGGTCTTTCCTGTGCAGGATAACCCATTGCAAGTACAGCCAGTACTCTGAGGTCACCCTCTATACCTAATATCTCTTTGGCTATTACATCTGCTCCTCTTCCATCATGAGAAGGTCTGTTATTCAGCTGTACCCAGCACGATCCCAGTCCTTGTTCCTCTGCCTCTAGCTGCATAAATGTAAGAGCGATAGAGCAGTCCTCTATCCATGTGTCAGATTTCTCAGCGTCACCTAGTACCACTACTGCCAGAGGTGCATCTTTTACTAATTGTCCTCCTGCAGGTTTTGCATGTGATAGTTTTTCAAGTTTTACACTATCATCTACAACTACAAATTCCCAGGGTCTTTTGCTCTTTCCACTAGGTGAAATTAGTCCAGCTTTCAGGATAGCCTCTAATTTTTCCACCTCAACTTGCTTTTCCTGAAATTTTCTTATACTTCTTCTTTTTTTTAGTAGTTCTAATAACATTTTTGTTCCTCCTTTAATCCTCTATTAAACTATAAAGTAATTCGATTTCATCTTTCCATAATGTTTCATCTATTGTCTCGAGAATAATAGGCATTTTATCAAATCTGGAATCGTTCATGAATCTTTTAAAAAAGTCCATCCCCAGAACCCCTTTGCCTATACTGTCGTGTCTGTCTTTTCTGCTTCCTGTATCAAACTTGGAGTCGTTCAGATGAACAGCCTTCAGGTATTTGAAACCTACTTTTTCTTCAAAATCCTCCATAGTTTTTTCATATCCCTCTCTGTCTTTCAGCTCATAACCGGCAGCAAGAGTATGACAAGTATCGAGGCAGACCCCTATTCTGGATTTGTCTTTTATTTTTTCTATTATATAAGCCAGGTCTTCAAATTGATTTCCTAGATTTGATCCCTGACCTGCTGTATTTTCAAGTACCACAGAAATAGATTCAGTCTCTTCCAGGGCTTTGTTTATACATTCTGAAATATAGTCTAGACATTCTTCTCTGGATATTTCATTCAGATGACTTCCAGGATGTGTATTGATATACTTCAGACCCAGCTGCTCACATCTCTTCATCTCGTCGATAAAGGCATTCAGAGATTTTTCTCTTTTTTCTGCATCTGGATTTCCCATATTTATCAGATAACCGTCATGGGGAAGGACTATGTCTGGAGTATATCCGTTTTCCTCCATGGCTTCTTTAAATTTTTTTATATCTTTATCAGTGAGTGGTTTTGCATCCCAACGTCTCTGGTTTTTCACAAAAAGTCCAAAGGCCCTTGCCCCTATACCTTTTGCATTTATAGGGGCGTTAAAAGCCCCTCCTGAAGCACTTACGTGCGTTCCAATGTACTTGTTTTTTATCTTTTCTTCTCGGGTTCTTGTATCTTTTTTAGTTTTTTTATTCATTACAATACTACTCCCATGGTAAAATTTGTACTTATGTAAGTATAGCATATTTTATAGCCATAAATTAAGACTATATTGCTTAAAATGTTAAAAACAAATACATTCATATGATCTTATAGAAGAAAGACGGCTATCAAATATTTTCATTTGATAACCGTCTTTATTGTATTTAAACTTTGTTTTGGTCCTTTATAAGGATAGGTCCCATTTTATTCAGATACTTATCCTGTGAATAGTCTTTTAAGATTAAGTCTAGAGGCTGTGCCTTATCAAAATAATATCCTTGAAAATTATAGCATCCAAGAGACATAAGCTTTTCTATTTGTTCTTTAGTTTCTACACCTTCTGCAATC
>NZ_JBFHGC010000176.1:0-4978 GCF_041583315.1 Ilyobacter sp.
AGAAAAAATCGACTGTCTGAACGAAGTGAGTTTCGAGTTTTTCTTGGATTTTCAAGGTTATTTAGCTGATTTTTCACAGCCTTGAACTTTTGGTTACTTTTCTTTCAAGAGAAAAGTAACAGAGTTTATAGAAATTCAATACTTTAATTTAATCCAACAGATAAAAATAAAATTCTTCACTAAAGTTTTTATCCAAATCATTGATTATCTTCTCTGAAAATCATTTTCTTCCTTTTTTACTCTTTATAAAGAAAATAAAATATAAAGGAAATCATAAAAGACCCCGCAGAAAAAAGTGCAGTGGTATAAACCCCCGACCTAGATACACCTTCCGGACTTGTTATTATAGCCTGTATTATATTCCCTCCTCCTGCTACGAGTATTATAGGAAGCAAGGCTATGGATATAAGGAAAGCCATCTTGAGAAAAAATCCCTGTATTCCAAAGCACATCCCCTCTATTTTATGACCACTCTTCTCACTTATGTGAGTACTTATCTCACTAAGCATTGCAGGTGGAAATATAAATGCCGCACCTGAAACAGGTATACCCATGAGGGCAAAGATATAAAACCCGGCATTGACTGGAATTCCTTTTCCCAGATTGTAAAGAACAATAGACAAACAGGCCAGCGTAGCAAGAGCTGAAAGCATGAGTTTTCTGTACCCCACTCTTTTGGCTAGTCTGTTTGTAGGGTAAAAGAAGAGTGCTGATGTACCAAACAATACGGCTGCTGCCGCTGTTATAGCACCTTTACCCATTCCCATTATATCTTCCACATAATAGTTCATAGAAGCTCTCAGAATATTGAACCCCACAAAAAAGAAGAGAAGTCCTAAAAGGTAGTATATAAATGACCTGTCATGAAAAAGTATTTTTAAAGATTCCTTTAAAGTTGTTTTTGATATCTCTCCGTGGGAATATTTTTTCTCAGGAACTAAAAATACTGTGACATAGGCCCCCAATACTGACACGATACTGAGAAGTATAACCATCATTCTTATTCCTGTTTCTGTATCCCCTTTTCCTAGTACCTTTATAAGTATCCCTGGTAGTATCATGGCTATGGCTGTATAAATAAGCCTAAACACTGACTGCCAGGTAGAAAGATTCAGCCTTTCTTCAGGTGTGTTTCCTATCTCTGGAATAAGGGCGTTGTAAGGTGCCCCTACAATGGTATAAAAAATAAAAAATACCGACCCTACAAGAGATAAATATAGGAAAGTGTCTATCCCTCCTCCCTTTACAGGATAGAAAAATGCCACTGTTGAAAGTCCCAAAGGTATACTTCCGGCAGCTATGAAAGGTATTCTACGACCCCATCTGCTGTTTGATTTATCTGAGAGATAACCCACCAAAGGATCAGAAACCATATCCACAAATCTGGACAGTACCAGAGCCAGAGATATTAGTATAGGGGCCATAAGAGGCTTTATCCCTGAATTTTCCGGCGGAAGGTAATAATATAAAACCCACTGGGCAAATATCTGATCTACTATGGCATAGCTCACCCCTATACCATAAAATAACTGCACACTCATCGGTAATCTTTTTTCCATTGTTCCCCCTCGATGTAAAATCTGCAAAAACACTTCTGTATCTTCATAGATCACTATAATAGTTTTTTCAGTTAAATTATTCTGGATTTATCACAAGTCTATTTTATAATAATCGGAGTTTTCCTCTCCTCATACTCCTTTATTACAGTGTATATCATGCTGCATCTTTCATTAAAATCCAGAAGTTCTTTTTCTCTTCCTGAGAGTTTTTTAGATACATTTTTTAGGGTCGTAAAGACCTCTATACCTGTCTTGCCTCTTATGCTTTTGAGGTATTTCCCACCTTTTTCGTTGAATCCCAGTATCCTTACATAGGGAACTCCCATCTTGGCATCTTCTGTTATTTTTACGGTTATTCCCAGGAGTATATGAGTCAGTATTCTCTGGATTCTGGCATTAGTGTATCTTTTAGTCATTATATCCCCGTAAAACTTGTTGAATTCTCTGTTTTTAATAGCTGCCTCATAAAGACGGTTTTCAAAACCAGCCTCTATATCCTGTATCTTATCGAGAGAATCTTTATGAAGTATTATCTCATGTCTGAGTATGGGATAAAATTCATGAAGCCATGCACATTTCCCCTGTCCAAACTCATCAGTCAGAATTTCATACACCGGGTCTGGAACCAGATTCTTTATCTTTCCGCTCTTTTCTACCAGCATTTTTCTGATGGCAGTGGCACTGGCTATCTCTCCCTCTATATCATGGGAATGGTATCCTGTCCCCTCTCTTTTTATGGCTATTGGATTTATATCCACACCCAATTTAATTATACTTCTCACATATTCAGTCCCCAATATGTCATTGGGTGTCATATATCCCTTTTCTCCTGTTACCTTTTCTATTGCCGCTGCAAAAGAAGTTGGATATGAACTCCCTCTTCCTAGCTCCTCTTTCAGATAAGTCTGAAACTCCTCATTTTCTTCCAGAGCAGCTATACTTTTGAGTCTTTCTATCTCTCCGCTTTCAGATCCGAAGACTATGTCACTTACACCGAGAGCTCCTAATATCCCCACAGCTCCTCTGGCAAATATCTCTGCACTCTGATTGGAATAGTATGCCGGAAGCTCTGCCACTATGTCCACACCGCTTCTGAGAGCCATTTCAGCCCTTTTCCATTTATTTACTATCCCAGGTTCTCCCCGCTGGAGAAAATCCCCGCTCATTGCTGCTATTACCACATCCCCTATACCCTTTTCTCTGGCTTTTTCCAGATGATATTTGTGTCCGTTATGAAAAGGATTATATTCTACCACCACTCCTGTAGCTTTCATATTTCAACTCCTCAAAGTTTATCTATATATTTATCCTCACAAAAGGGTGTGAAACATCTTTCACACCCTTTTACAGATTATAACATAATTTTTATTTCAATTCCTACCATTTGATTGGAACAAAGACTCTTTCCTCTCTGCCGTTTATCATATAGCTCACTTCAAGACTTTCCGGAAGGTTATCCTTGTCTATCACATTGAATACCACCCATTTTCTCTCGTAGAGCCCTGCAGGTACCTGAAACTCACCAGACATGAGGTGTGCGTCTGGAAATACCTTTCCTCTTTCCAGTTCTTTTTTACTTTTATACAGTTCATCTATTGTGAGGGATGCCACTCCACCTGCCAACAGAGCCACTCCCACGTTACTCCAGCTGTTGTCTGTAAATGCAGCCAGCAGACCACCGCCGATTGCAGCAAAAGTGAATCCTGTACTTCTGTTTTGCTCTTTTCTTCTCTTTTCAGCCATGGTTGCATCATACCATTTGCTCAGTTCCTGACCTGAAGTTATTTTTATCTCTCTGTTAAACTTCTCATTATGAAAATCAACATTTACATCAGACACCTTTGCTATATTTCCTGTTTTGTTTTCCACGGTAAATACCATAAATTTATAAAAATCACTGCTCATGGCTTTTTCCATATCACCGCTTATGAGGAGTCCTGCCTGAGTTGGAGCCTTTCTCTTCTCAGCTATGCTCCCGTCTTCTCTTATCTGTTTCCCGTACTTACCCGGGTGTATAGATGCACATGATAAGAGCATCGACATCATTGCTATGATCATTATCTTCTTCATTTTATCACCATCCCTGTCCATAGATTTCATAATATATCCTTCAAAACAATCTCTGCTTTTCCTCCGATATAAAAAAATTAATTATATATTCAGTATACATGTTCCCTCTCTTTGAGACATATTATCGAATTTATTTGAATTTTATTTTCCTCTATACTATAATAGGGGTAAATCATTTATTCAGGAGGAATAATTATGCTCTTAGCTTTTGATATAGGAAACACCCACATCGTTTCAGGTGTTTTAAACGACAGTGGTGAAGTCCTGCTCACCTTCAGAGTTTCATCCAATGAAAAACTCACTGAAGATGAATTTTTTTCATACCTCAGAAATATTACAAAATTCAACAATATTGATCTTCAGGATGTTAAGGGCATAGTAGTTTCATCAGTTGTTCCAAGCCTTTTGACAATATTCGATTTCCTAGGAAGAAAATATTTCAAAATAGATCCTATCGTCGTTGATCTTTCCTTAAAGCTTCCTTTTACCTTTGCTGACAACATGAACCCCATAGGTTTTGGTGCTGACAGGATTATAGACATCACTCAGGCTCTGACTCTTTACCCTGACAGAAACCTTGTTATCTTTGATTTCGGTACTGCCACCACTTATGAAGTCCTTGTTGACGGAGTCTATATAGGAGGAGGTATCCTCCCAGGTATTGAGATGTCTATAAATTCTCTCTACGGAAGTACTGCAAAGCTTCCAAAGGTTAAATTTGGAAAACCAGATTCAATCCTTGGTAAAGACACTGTAGATCAGATAAAGGCGGGAATATTCTTCGGTTATGCAGGTCAGATAAAACATATTATCAAAAAGATAAAAGAAGAGGTTGATAACCCTTATGTAATAGCTACAGGAGGATTAGGAAGAGTTCTTTCAGGAGAAATCGAGGAGATTGATGAATACTGTTCAGACCTCAGCGTCCAGGGTCTTTTCACCATATACCACCAAAACAAAAATAATAAATAAAAGATAAAGTTTTATTTATCTACTTTTATTCTTCATTTAGATTTCAAATTAAAAATACAGGATTGCACTACTTGTTGCAGCCCTGTATTTTTATTTCCCAGTATTTAATCCGATTATTTTCAAAACTCTAACAAGTGAATTTAAGATAAACCACTTCCCTTTGCCCCTCTTCTATTTAATCACTGAATAAAACTATTGAATTTTTCTAGACTCTGTTACTTTTCTCTTGAAAGAAAAGTAACCAAAAGTTCAAGGCTGTGAAAAATCAGCTAAATAACCTTGAAAATCCAAGAAAAACTCGAAACTCGCTACGCTCAAACAGTCGATTTTTTCTAAGTATTTTACTGCGGTCATTTTTAATGCTGATTTTGTCAATG
>NZ_JBFHGC010000177.1:0-4961 GCF_041583315.1 Ilyobacter sp.
ATAATTTTCAGTTACTTTTCTTTTTAGGGTTTCAAGCTTGTGCATCGCCCATCTGTCTATCTCAGGAAGATCTTCATAAGAAACTCTGTCTGTATCAGGATCAAAGTCACTTGTGTTTCCTAGTATGTATCTGGCAGTATTTCTAACTCTTCTGTAGGCTTCTGCCATCTGTTTCAGGATATTCTCTGATATTTTCACATCTTCTCTGTAATCTACAGAGGCACACCACAATCTAAGTATATCTGCCCCGTAGGTCTTGATTACATCGTCAGGGGACATTACATTCCCCATTGATTTAGACATTTTCTTACCTTCTCCGTCATTTACGAATCCGTGGGTAAGTACCTGTTTATAAGGTGCGTCTCCTGTAGATCCTATAGATGTCAGAAGTGAAGTCTGGAACCACCCTCTGTGCTGATCAGAGCCTTCAAGGTAAAGGTCTGCAGGTCTTCTTAGGTTTTCTCTTGTTTCTAGTACAGCTCTGTGGGAAACCCCTGAGTCAAACCATACGTCCATTATATTTGTTTCTTTTCTTAACTCTATTCCAGCCAGGTTGTACTTCTCAAGGAGCTCTTCACCTATAAGTTCCTCAGGTGAATATTTAACCCATGCTATTGTTCCCTCTTTTTTCACTATACCTATTACTCTGTCAATGATTTCACTGTGGAAGATCTCCTCTCCAGTAGCCTCATTGTAGAATATAGGGATAGGTACTCCCCAGATTCTCTGTCTTGATATGCACCAGTCAGGTCTTGATTCAAGCATTGTACTGATTCTGTTTCTACCCCATGCAGGAATAAAATCTACATCCTCTATAGCCTTCAAAGCTTTTTCTCTCAAGTCAGAACCTTCTGCTCTTACAAACCACTGTTCTGTAGCTCTGAATATTACAGGAGTTTTTGATCTCCAGTCATGAGGATAAGAATGCTCTATCTCTTTTAACATAAGCAGGTGACCTGTCTCCTCCATGTGAGCAGCGATCTCCTTGTTTGCCTTTTTATAAAACATTCCTGCAAACTTACCGGCTTCCTCTGTAAGGTGTCCCTTGTTGTTTATAGGAGAGATTACAGGCAGTCCGTATCTTGTACCTACCACATAGTCATCCTGACCGTGTCCTGGAGCTGTGTGTACACACCCTGTACCGGCTTCCAAGGTTACATGTTCTCCCAGTATTACAAGTCCTGTCCTGTCTAAGAAAGGGTGCTTGTAGGTTGTTCTCTCTAATTTATCTCCTGTGAACTCTTTTAAAAGCTCTACATCTTTTATTCCCATGTCTGAAAAAGCTTTTTCTGATAGGCCCTTTGCCAAAATAAGATTCCCTTTTTCAGTTTTGTATACTCCATATTCAAACTCAGCATTTAAACATATTGCCACATTGGCAGGAATAGTCCACGGAGTCGTCGTCCAGATAACAAGAGATGCTTCGTCTAATCCCAGTTTTTCAAGGAGATCAGAGTTAGCTTCCATTTTTACATATATAGATGGTGACACGTGATTTTTATACTCTATTTCGGCTTCTGCAAGAGCTGTCTCTGTAGCAGGAGACCAGTAAATAGGTTTCAGACCTTTGAATATATATCCATTCTCATAAAGTTCTTTAAATACTTCCAACTGTTTTGCTTCATATTCCGGATTAAGTGTAAGATAAGGATTGTTCCATTCTCCCATTATACCCAGTCTGATAAAATCAGCTTTTTGTTTTTCAACCCATTTTTTAGCATACTTTGTACATTTCTCTCTTATTTTAAGAGGAGACATCTCTTTTGCAGCTTCCCCTAGTTCTTCTGTAACCTTTAGTTCTATAGGAAGTCCGTGTGTATCCCATCCAGGAATATAAGGTGCATTATAACCTTGAAGTCTCTTGTACTTTAAGATTATATCCTTGAGTATTTTATTAAGAGCGTGTCCTATATGGATATTTCCATTGGCATAGGGAGGTCCGTCATGAAGAATAAACTGCTTTTCTCTTCCCTCTAAACTTTTGTTATAAATTTTGTCCTTGTCCCACTGCTTTAATATTTGCGGTTCCTTGTTAGGCAGATTTGCTCTCATTTGAAAGCTTGTCTTTGGAAGGTTTAAGGTCTTCCCATAGTCTCTTTCATCAGACATTATCTATTTCTCCTCCTTATATGCATTTAAAGTTATTTTTGCTTGCGTACTTACATTTTCCTGGGATTCAAATTTTATGATTCCCCTGTGATGTTTTATTATTCTATAGGCGATGGAAAGTCCCAATCCTGAAGCATTCTTTTTATAGCTTACAAAAGGTTCATATATGTTTTGCAGCTGACTTTCACTCATCCCTATACCGTTATCAAAAATTCTGATTCTTACTTTTTCTGTATTTTTAGCTCTCGAGAGAACAATGTTGATTTTTTTATTTGCTTTATCACTTTTTATAACTGCATCAAAAGCGTTGTCTATGATTTCCGTAAATGCTTTTTTCAGTTCTGTCCTGTCTCCGTAAACCCTCTCTCGGGATTTTACAAAAAGAGAAACTGTAATATTATTTGAAATCATATTCTGCTTGTGTTCATTATATATCTCATCAAAAAGAGCTTCTATATCAAAAACTTCAAATCTGTATTCTTTCATGTCTGAATAATCAGTGAGTATGCTGTTTTCTCTTTTTACATTTAAAAGCTCTTTTTCGAGCTCTAAGAGATCCATTCTGAAATCTCCGTCTCCCCGTTTTGCCTTCTCTACAATGGCATCTATCTTTTCAAGCAGAGGCTTTCTTCCGTCTAAAAATTTCTCCGAAAGTTTTCCTATGGTTATTGCTCTTTCATTGTCTATTTTTTCTTCCTCTAATATCCTGTTTTTAAAGTGTATCCCAAGATTCAGTATAAGAAGATTTAAGAGTTCTACTTCTTCAGTGGTTACTACCCTGTCCTTCATGAAATTATCAACCAATATACATCCGTAATCTCTTTCGTTGCTGTATATAGGTATGATTATAAAGTTATTCAGACCCAGGCTCATAAGGAATTCATTTCCCAGGTTGTACTTATAACCTCTGTCGTTGTAATATATTATCTTCTTGTCGTTTACCGCTTCTGCCAAAGGCTTGGCTTTCTTACGGGGATTTTTATGTAAGACACAAGTTCATTCAGAGACTCAGTCTGAAATCTAAATCCTCCCACAGCTTTGGCTACTCCGTCATCTTTATTTTCTATCACATTGGTATTTATAAGAGCATACTCTCCCACAAGTGATTCTATCTCCCTGCTGTATCTCAAGAATATGGCTCTGCTGTACCCAAGACCCATTTCTGAAGTGAGGGCACTGGCAATTGACCTTATCACATGGAAGATGTCGTCCTCTACATGAATTCCCAATAAGAGCTTCTCTATTACATTTATCCTGAAAATATTTTCCTGGAGTTTTAAATTCTGTGCTCTCAGCTCATTTTGCGTGCACCTTATGGTTTTAATCATTTTTTTAAAAGACATTATGAGAGTTCTTATCTCCCCTGTACTTTTTATTTTAAGGTCCACATCATAATCTCCCTGGGATATCCTGTCAGAAGCTTCTGCTACCTCAGCCAGTGGAGTAAGGGTTTTATAAAAAATCTTACCGAAAAATGTAGAATTGAAAAGTATCAGAGTTATGGCCACACTGGCTATAAACAGAAATACAAGAGTTTTCATTCGTATAACTTCACCTTGAGAAATAGCTATACCGATACTTCCTAAAAATATTCCATTGGTATTCCTTATGGGATACAACGCCATATAATAGGGCTCTTTGCCTACACTCTTCTCTGCAAAGTAATATTTGTGGTCCCTAAGCTGAAGTTCTGAACGAACTTTGTCACTGAGAAATTTTTCTCCTGTGGAAATTTCAAGGGTTCCTTTGCTATAATCCCCGCCAGTCAGAAGAAATATTTTGTGCTCAGGTTCTAGCCCCATAAAATCATGACAAACCTCTAAAAATTTATCGTCTATCATGAAAGTAAGGACAAAAGCTTTGATCTCAGAGTCTCCATAATAGGGCACCGAAATTCTCACCAGTATATCATCACCCATTCTCTCCTGAAAAGAGGTTTTCATCTGATATTTAGATCTTTTACTTATAAAATTAAGAAAATTTCTGCTTTTAGAAGTTGAAAAGTTTTTTAAAATCTCTTCATCTCCAGACTCTCCCAAAATCCCATTATCCTTACCTATTATAGAAAAAATTGTCTCACTGTAAATTTTATAATTTTGTTTTTCCAGCTGTGACTTTAGTTTATCGGAAAAAAGCTGATAATTCACATTATTCTTTTGGGTTATTTCCGAGTTTAAAAGAGTATTCTGGTTTTGGGATATCATAGAGATATCATCACGCATTTTAGACATATAAAAAGTATAATATCTGTCTAGAGTTTTTATCTTCTCTGCCGCCAATTTTGGAACCTGGGCTCCTATATCTTTTAGAGTAATGAAGGTCAGTATAAAAGCTATCATGGAAGCAGTGAGAAGAACCGCCATATTATTGTAAAAGATTATCTTCAGAAGCAAAGAATCTTTTTTTAGCCTCATAAATTACTTCTCCTTTTTAGTGAGAGTTACCCTTTCCCGCTGAAAATCAACATCCTTGATCTTTACTTTTATTATCTGACCGACAGAAAGAACCTTCGACGGGTCTGAAATGAAAGTGTCTGATATTTCAGATACGTGAAGAAGTGCGTCGTTTTTCAGACCTATATCTATGAAGGCTCCAAACTTGACTACATTTCTAACAGTCCCCTCTAATTCCATTCCTGGTTTCAAGTCTCCCATTTTAAGTATATCAGACTTTAATATTGGTTTTTCAAGTTCTTCCCTCGGGTCACGTCTGTCCCCTATAAGAGCTCCGTAGATATCTCTCACAGTTTCTTTTCCATAGCCATTTTCCTCTGCAAAAGCTTCAATATCAAAATTTTTCAGTGCAGTTCTTGCATCCTCTATACTCTTTCTGTATTTATCCAGAGTAAAGCC
>NZ_JBFHGC010000178.1:0-4960 GCF_041583315.1 Ilyobacter sp.
GACCTATTAATTCAATGGAAGGCCCTGTGGGAAGATTTTTTTTTCCAGCAAAGGTTTGGGTTTACCAGTGTACTAATAAAATAAAGGAGGGCCTGTCTACCCTCAAAAATTACAAAAGAATAATGCAGGAGAATAAAGACTTTAAATATGAGATAGCCAAGCTTGGAATTTTGGAAAAACAAACGGAAACACTTTTGGAGGAAAATGAAAGGCTTCATAAACTTTTGGAAATGAAGCAAAACAGCAAAAAGACTTTTAAAATTGCAAGAATTAATTTTAAGGACAGTCTGACCTACCATGAAAATGTATTTATAGACCTGGGAGAAATAAACGGGATAAAAAAGGATATGGTGGTAATGGCCGGAGATAGCCTTTTAGGAAGGATATCAAAAGTCCACAAAAACTACTCCCTGGTGGAGCTTGTGACTAAAAACGAAGTATATACTAGCGTTTTAAGTGCCAAAAATGAGGTCCTGGGTGTATTGAAAGGAGAAAACTCAGAATTAATGACAATGGAGAGTGTCTCGGTGGACAAGGTCATAGAGGTGGGAGAGATGATATATACCTCTGGGATAAGTGACATCTATCCTAAGGGGATATATGTCGGAAAAGTGGAAAGTATAGGGGAGAGTAAAAATCAACTTTTTAAAGATATAAAAATAATTCAGGATTTTAATATTTTTGATGTCAATGAAGTTATAATATTCGAAGAGGAGTAATAGGATGAAAAAAATATGTTTAATAATGTTTTTTATATTTATAAATATTCTTTCCATAGCTTCCGGGAAGACCCTTTCAGATATAAAAAGTTTTCAGTTTGATGCAAGAGAGGTAACCTCTATAAATGGTAAAAATAGGGTAAAGGATTACAATGTGAAGGCAATACTTCCTGACCTTATAAAAAAAGAGATTATTTTTCCTGAAGAAAATAAAGGTGAAATTTATATATACAATAAAAATAAAAAAATTGTGTATCTTCCACTTTTTGAGCAGAGTTATGAGGAAGAACTTGACGATGAGGAAAATTATATCATTAAAGTTATAAAAGATATAAAAACCAAAGAACAAAAAGATTCAAAGTTTAAACGTGATTTTTACAGCGGCAAAGTAAAAGAGATAGAGTATGAAAGCGGCCTGAGAATAGTGTTTGAAAAACTTGAAGAGGTAAGAGGATACTATTTTCCTGTACAGATAACTGTTTATGATGGTGATTCAAAAATATCTGAAATCATGCTAAAAAAAATAATAATCAACCCTGAATTCAAAAGCAGTGAGTTTAAAATATAGATGAAATTTTTGAATAGTGACGGTATAATTATAAAAAAGATAGACTACGGAGAAGCTGACCGGATGATAACTATTTTCAGCCGGAGATATGGTAGAATACAACTTAACATAAAGGGAATAAGAAAATCAAAAAGAAGAGACAGAAATGCTGTGGAACTCCTTGCCCTTTCTAAGTTTGTTTTTTACAGAAAAGGGGACCGGCTCATAACTACAAATTTTGAATTGATTGAGTCGTTTTGGGGTATAAGAAATAATATGAAAAACATTGCAATAGTAATGTATATTTTATCAGTTCTAAATAATATTTTGGTAGAAAATCAAAGAAAAAGTATTCTTTATGATTATTTTTTAAAAGTAATGAATTATTTAGATAAAAGTGACAACGAAATAAAAAATCATTTGCTTGTTTGCCACTTTTTAAATAAAATGATACAGGAGGAAGGGATTGCTTTTGAATTATCAGAAGGTGAGTATTTTGACATAGAAAACTCAAAGTTCGGAAATAATTCTGGAAGTTGTTTTTTTAGATTGTCTGAAATAGAAAAAAACATATTGGGAAATATATCAGGTGAGAGATCAGATGGTGTTTTGACAGAGATAAGAGATATTACAGCTATTAAAAAAGTAATAAATATATTGGAAAAATATATAAATTATCATCTCCACACTAATCTCAATTTCAAACATTTTTTAGGGGAGGATTTAAAAAATGGTGAATATAGTTAAAATAACAGATTACATGTCAAAGGATTTAATAAACCTAGACCTTAAGGCTGGAAGTAAGTCAGATATACTGAGAGAATTATCAAATCTGATTGGAAAATCAGACACAATAACAGATAATGCAGTGACTCATAAAGCCCTTGTAGAGAGAGAAGAACTAGGAAGCACAGGAATAGGTAAAAAAGTAGCTATTCCCCATGCAAAAACAGATGCAGCTGAAAAACTTACAATAGCTTTTGGAATAAATAAAAAAGGAGTTAATTTTGACTCCCTGGATGAAGAAGATGTAAAAATGTTTTTTGTGTTTGCTTCACCTCTCAAAGACAGTCAGACATATCTGAAAGTACTGGCTAGAATTTCAAGACTTATCAGAAATGAAGAATTCAGAAACAAACTCTTAGCAGTAAAAACTCCAGAAGAGGTATTACAGTGTATTGAAGAAGAAGAGAATATTTAGGTGATTTCACATGAAATGCCCATTTTGTGATTCAGAGAATACAAGAGTCGCAGACAGCAGAGCATATTCTGAAGGATACTCTATAAAGAGAAGACGTGAATGCAACTCTTGTGGAAAAAGGTTTACTACATATGAAAAGGTGGAGGAGACACCTTTTTATGTGGTTAAAAAAGATAAAAGCAGAGAGAGATTTGATAGTGAAAAACTTATGAGAGGCCTTTTGAGAGCTACAGTCAAGAGAAATATAAGCAGGGAAGAGCTGGAAGTTTTTCTTATGGATGTGGAAAAAACCATTCATAATTCCCTTAAGAATGAGATAACAACTCAGGAATTAGGGGAGCTAATAATGGAGAAGTTAAAACACTTTGACGAGGTAGCATATGTTAGATTTGCTTCTGTGTACATGGAATTTGACGATATAAAATCTTTCATTGAAATAGTAGAAGATATAAAAAGAAAGTAGGTTTTTAAAAATGTTAAAGGTATTGGTGATTCATGGAGTCAATCTAAACTTTTTAGGAACGAGAGAACCTAAAATATATGGTAGTCTGACCCTTGAAGACATAAATGAAAAAATAAAAAAGAGAGCCTTTGAGCACGGATTTGAAATAGAGATATTCCAGTCAAATCATGAAGGGGAGATAGTAGACAAAATACAGGAACATTTTCAAAAGAGTGACTATATTGTCATCAACCCGGCTGCTTTTACACACTACAGCATCGCTATAAGGGATGCTATTTTGGCTACTGGAATAAAGACTATAGAGGTGCATCTTTCTAATGTCCACAGCAGAGAAGAATTCAGAAGAAAGTCTGTAATAGCTGATATTGCTGTAGGGCAGATAGCCGGATTTTCATATTACGGTTATATAATGGCCTTGGACTATATAAAAGAAAGTTGCGTGAAATAGATGTTTAAAAATGTAATAAAAGGAGCATTAATAGGAGTTGCCAATGTTATTCCCGGAATATCAGGGGGGACATTGGCACTTATTTTAGGTATATATGAAAAACTCACAGAATCTATAGGTGAGTTTTTCAACGTAACTAATAAGAAAAAACTGGAATACATAATATTTCTCTCACAGATTATGACAGGAGCAGCAATAGGAATACTTCTTTTTGCTAAGCTGATAGAGTTCTTATTTAAAAACTACTATGAGGGGACGAGCTTTTTTTTCCTAGGGGTAATAATAGCATCTCTGCCGGCCATAATGCAGCATAAGAATAAAATACGACCTAAAAAAAATGAAGTTGTTTTATTCTTACTGGGAGGACTTATTCCGCTGATACTGTTTTTTTATCAGAGTTTTACCAAAATACCTTCTCTTAATGGATTGGAAGGAAGCATATCGGGTTCTTATATTCTAAAACTGTTTTTATGCGGGATAATAGCTGGAGGAACCATGGTGATACCTGGGATATCCGGATCACTGATATTAATGATACTAGGAGAATATTACAATGTCCTTGGGTTTATAAATAACTTTAAAATATTCCCCATGGGAATGTTTGCAATAGGTGCAGCTCTCGGGATATTCATTTTTGCCAAGGTCATGGATAAATTTCTAAAAAGATATAAAGATGAAACACTGTATTTTATATTGGGTATTGTAACACTTTCTCTTCTGGAGATGTGGCCTGGAGTAACTGTAAATGTAATGAATATAGTTTCAGACACGGCATTTTTCTTTATAGGAGCTTTCATGGTAAGCAGAGTAAAAAATATAAAATTGGAGAGATAATTTATGAAAATAAACATAAAAAACAAAAGAGAACTTGTGGTTACTCTTATATTTTTAGTTTTTTTACAATACTTTCTTCCCAAGATATATAGAAGTCATGTAAAACTCAATAAGCTTGTCAAAGAAAAAAAAGACTTAAATTTAATTCATGAAAATGTTAAAATAAACATAATGGAGCTCGATCAGGATATAGAAAAACTAAATGAGTCATATTATATAGAAAAAATATCCAGAGAGAGACTTCAAATGAGAAAAAAAGGTGAGGTCATTTACAGACTGACTGACTAGGAGGATATAATGAAAAGAGAACTAGCATTAGAATTTGCCAGAGTAACAGAAGCGGCGGCCCTCGCAGCCTATAAATGGGTAGGTAGAGGAGATAAAGAAGCAGCCGACCAGGCAGCTGTAGATGCTATGAGAACTATGCTGAATAAACTTTCTATAGACGGAGAGATAGTAATCGGGGAAGGTGAAATTGATGAAGCCCCAATGCTCTATATCGGAGAAAAAGTGGGAAAAATCAACACTTCCAAAGCACTAACAGATGAGGAGCGTTGTTTTCTTACTCAAGTGGACATAGCTGTAGACCCTGTAGAGGGAACGAGAATGACTGCTCAAGGACAAGCAAACGCACTAGCAGTATTAGCTGTTGGGAACAAGGGAAGTTTTCTGAAGGCTCCTGATATGTATATGGAGAAAATCATAGTAGGTCCTGAAGCAAAGGGAGTAATAGATCTAGAGAAACCTC
>NZ_JBFHGC010000179.1:0-4960 GCF_041583315.1 Ilyobacter sp.
CACCCCATGAAAAGGTAGATAAGAGTGGAAACGAAGGTAAACCTTCCTGTAAATTTTATTTTGAAGATTATCCCCATGAGCGTGAGTACCCACTGTATACAGAGCAAAATAATTGCCACTTTTCCCTCTACTACAGTGAGCAGATAGGGTGTATAAGAACTAGAGATCAGTATGTATATGGCAGAGTGATCAAAGATCTTGAAAAGTTTCTTTGTTTTTCCAGGCTGTAAAATATGGTAAGTTCCTGACATGGAGTAGAGCAGTATAAGAGCAGCACCAAAAATGCTAAAACTGACTAAGTGTGCTGTAGTTCCAAAATTTAATGCTCTGAATATAAGAAGTACCATACCGTATACTGCAGTCAGAGCACCGAGATAATGGGTGATTGAATTCATATATTCTTCTAATTGATTATGTTTTGTCATAGGCGTTCCTCCATTTACTTATTTGCTATAATCTATTATACCACATTCCTAACTAAAATAGTCAAGAATTGGTTTTAAAAAATAATAAATTTTTTTTAATGTGAAATGACGGAATGTTTAAAATTAGTTGAATATTGCATATTTTTCTACTATCTAAGAGTTCACTGGGTAATAATAAGAAAATAGACTCTTAAAAAAATCTAAATGTCACAATAAAATAACACATGTCACTAAAAGTACATAGTTGTCTAACGCCCATAAAATAAAGCTTCGAATCTGTGGTTGTTTTTTTTACCAATTTGCTAAGGTTTGACTTTTTTTTAGAAAGTATATATAATCTTTTTAGGAAAGGTCTAACAAAATTTTAATTATGAGGAGGTATAAGGTGAAAGTAAGAATTAAAAAGATTCTAGAAGAAAAGGGAAGATCAATTTACTGGCTAGCAATCCAGTGCAATGTTACATATAAAAGTATGTTTAATCTGGTTAATAACAAAACATCTTCAGTAAAGTTCATGCTGCTAGAAAGAATATGCAATGTACTAGAAGTAACTCCTAACGATGTATTTGATTTTGAAAATTAAAATAGGGGCTTTCGAGCCCCATTTAGTTTACATAAATATTTGAAAAGAATACTCCGGTAGCACGTTTTTTCCTGCATACTGGACATAGCTTGTTATAAGGAACACCTTTATCATCCAATTCACTTTTAAAATTTTTCTTGCATTTCAAACATGTTATAGCTTTTGACCTCACTTTAGCTTCCATAACATACCCCTCCTATTTGGGACACAATAATTTATTCTTTAGACGAACTTTTTAAATAAAAAGTTTATTTTTTTGCACATTAATTAAAAGTCCTATAATTTATTGATATTAAATTTTTTTGTAAAAAAATAAAAAATAATATATAATAATCAATATAAAATACTAAAAAGAATAGGAGAATATTTGTAATGAACATAGAAATAAAAAAGGTAATACTGGATTTAAAAACCGGACAGGAAAATTTAGAATTTGAAAAACTTTATGAAAATTCATATAAAGAAACCTTAAAAAGAGAAACGATAAAAAAGAAAGAAAAAATTCACTGGGCTGCAGTCTTTCATATAGAAGATGATGAAATCGAAATGGAATTTGCTGTAGACACAAAGGGAAATTACCTGACTTACCTGGATCTGGAGGGATACATAAATGGTGAAGCGGCAGAAATAGATGAGGGGAGTGCACTCCATCTGGTTACCCGTGAGAGCAATATATACCAGGCTATGTGCTTTATGGAGGTAAAAAAACTCAAGGTACTTCCAGAGGAAAAATTAAAGGCTTTGGAATATAGCCTTTTTCCAAAATTTGCCCAGGGCTTCATAGCAAGTGATATGGCAGGGGACAGTAATATATCTGAGTTTATGGAATTGTTTACTCCTGTTCTTTCTAAGCTGGAATTAATAAAAAAAATAGATATCAGCTGTGAATGGGTCGAAATTATAGGGGGAGACAGCGAATCACAGAAAAGGTTTGAAAATTTTCTGAAAGAATATGTAGAAAAGGATCTCTTCTTCGTATATTATGACACTGAGTATGGTGAGATGCTTTCGAAAAAAGAGTTTAACGAACTTTTTTCCCAGGGGATAAAATATAAACCCAATACTGAAATTTTGGACCTTTATGAGTAATATCTCTATATAGAAAGAAGGCAGCCTAATCGCTGCGTTCTTTCTATATTATTTTTACTCTGAATATTATTATCTCGTCTCCTTCTGGAGTAATGTGGATAAAATTTACTGTGTCCACATCCTCATACTGAATCTCGTCTACTTTACAAACTATTTTTGTGTCATTATCTAAAATCATGACGAAAAGTTTATTGAGTTTTGAGATCTCTTTCACAGATCCTACAGAATCTATCTCTATCAGTTCCCACCTCGACTCCACCATGACTTCTTTATTCATCATAAGGCTTTTAAGCTTTTCTAATTCCATAATACACACTCCTTTTAAATACAGGGTTAAATATAGTTTATATATTGATTCATAAATACTTTTACAAGAGTTAATCAAAAAATCCTCTGTCTTAAATATAATTTGATAAATATAAAAGTTATCTTTCTCAAAGAAAGATAGTTCTTTCTATAAAACCTCTCTTTGTGGTAAAATACTATAAGTGTAAAGTAACAGGGAGGAAAGAGATTAGTGAGAAAAAAAATAAAAGAAACAATAGTAGTAGAGGGAAGAGATGACATAACTGCAGTGAAGGCAGCAGTTGATGCAGAACTTATAGAGGTAAACGGGTTTGCTGTAAGAAAGAGAACCACACTGGAGAAGATAAAAAATGCCCAGGAGAGGACAGGAGTGATAATCCTCACTGACCCAGATTTTGCAGGGGAAAAGATAAGAAAGACAATAGAAGACTATGTCCCAGATGTGAGACATGCATATATCGGCAGAAAAGAGGGGACCAGGCTAAAAGACGGGAATGTAGGGGTTGAAAATGCCTCTCCAGAAGTTATTCTGAGGGCACTTATGGATGCCAAATGCAAACTGGTAGACAGAAATGATATATTTACCCCGATGGACATGATAGAGCATGGCCTAGTAGGTGGGGATGAATCTAAGGACAAGAGACAGAAATTAGGTGTAGAGCTAGGCATAGGATACGGAAACGGTAAACAGTTCTTAGCCAAGCTTAATCACTTTGGAATAACAAAAGATGAATTTATGAAGGCAATGAAAAAATAGGCTCGCAGCTGCGAGCCTATTTTTTATTGCTCTCTTTTTCTTTTTCTTTCTTTTTATGCTTTTTTTTATATTTTTTCACTTTTTTCAGATCTTCTATAATGTCTTCCATCTCTCTCTTGCTCATATCTTCCTCCTCTTAAAATTAGTCTCTTTAGAATATTATTTGAAAATAAATAAATATTCCTTTTACAATATAAAGAGGAAAAACAGCAAGTATAAAAAATATTACTTTAGAGAGTAACAGAGGAGGTATAAATATGTTTACAGAAAAAATTATTATAAACAAGGGAGCCGTGTATCTGCTTTTTGATAAAAATGAAAGTTTTATAGGAAGAGCTTTTATAGAGGATCTCAGTGAAAGCCCCATCAAAATATTTACATATGTAAATAAAAAATATGAAAAACAGTATGAGGATATTGCAGGAGCAGTAACTAAAGCATTGAGAGAGGACTATAAGGGGACAAGTAAGATAAAGATGGAATTTTTATTAAATTTTCTCACAGAAGACACCACAAGAACTGTTATTTTAGATTAGGAAATATAGCAGACAGAATAATTTTGATTCTATAACCTTAAAAAGAGAAAAATTTGGAAAATTAATTAAAAGTCCCCTGTTTAGTTAAACAGGGGAGAGGTTATTTCTTGTACAAATGAAAAATCAGCAATCTTCATCGTTTGTATAATTCTCAAAGCCAGGATAAAACTCTTCTTCATCTTCTTCAGAAGAAAGCATTTCCAGGATATCTTCTTTGCAGTTTTCCAGCTTCAGATGAGCAGGCAGTGGAGCTTCATCCAGAAACTTAAAGCTCTCGTCCCTTAGTATAGGGAGAAAAAGATAAGGAAGCGGTCTGTCAAACTCTGAAAAATACGAATGTTCCCCGAATGCTCCCCCCTGTTTAGATGCCTTATTCATCTCTCTGGCATATTTAGTGTGGTTGGAACAGTCATGGACAAGCATATCCCATTTTTCCTGAGAAGCCATTTTCATAAACTTATATGTAATTTTTCTGGACCACGTTGGCGAAAGGTATCCGTTTTTATAAACATAGAATTTTTCTCCGATGTAGTTGTTTATATTGTCGGGACCCATATGAAATTCTGCACAATTCATAAAGTCAAGTCCAAGGGAGAGTATCTGCTCTTTTTTCTCCATAAAGCTCTCATAGAATTCAGGAGTCATGGGAGTTTCTATTCCCACAGATTTGAAATATTTTTTAGCAGTTTTCATAGCCTCTATAACTTTATCAGAACAGTTGGCGGCCCCTAAATTAAATCTCAGCTCGTCTAGTCCGCTTTCTGCAAGTTTTTTTAGATTTTCATCTGTACAGAGAACTCCATTGGTATACATATGCTGATGTATTCCGGCATTGCTAAATTTTTTCACAACAGAATAATATTTCTCTATCTCCATAAAAGGCTCTAGATACACATAGGCTACTCCAGTCGGATTTTTCTGTATGGAAAGAAGGAGTTCTATATCCTCTTCTTCGTATAGATTATCTCCTATATCCCACATTCCGTCTGGGATCTGGTCTACATCATCCATGGAGTCATGGTAATAGCAGAATTTACATGTGAGGTTGCAGGTATGCGTCTTTCTGATACCTCCCAATCCGTCACCGAAAAGACACGAGAGACATCCTTTTGGGAAATTGTTTTCCTCTCCCACATAGTATGTTCTTCCTTTAAGATTTTTCAGGTCAGGAATATCATTCTGAAGTATTTTTATTTCATTTGTATAGGCTTTTTCTATCTGCCTCATAGTGGATCTTATTATATCGTTATATTCTTCAAAGACC
>NZ_JBFHGC010000180.1:0-4942 GCF_041583315.1 Ilyobacter sp.
CCTGCCACAGGTAAGAAGGTTAATTTTAGAACCACTGTGGACTGCGCTGTGGAAAATAACAGAATTTATGAAGAGTGGCTGGTAAGGGATAATCTATGGATTGTAAAACAGCTAGGTTTTGATCCTGTGGATGTGGCGAAAAAGATGGCCAAGAATTTCAATCCTAAACTTACAGCAGGAATGGAAAGCATGGGGATGAATGAGAATATGAAAGGACAGCTAAATCCTAGTATTTACAGGGCTAAATCAAATAATATAGGTGAAATCTGCCTTGAGATGCTTTCTAAAATTTATAACTACAGACTTTTTAATGAAGTTGAAAATTATTATGCACCTAATGCGGTAGTTCACTATATTTGTGACAAAGATTTGATAGGATATCAGCAAATTCAGGGGATGCTCGTAAGTCTTTTTGCTTCCTTTCCAAATGCCAATTTTTTGGTGGAAAGGGTAAGCTATAATGACAGGGAGAATGAGCAGGAATTTGATGTTGCTGTCAGATGGAGATTATGCGGTCTTCACGAGGGACTGGGTTATTTTGGGAAACCGACAAATAAAATGGTTGAAATTCTTGGGATTTCACACTTTACGATGGTAGGTGGAAAGGTTGTAGAGGAATGGATGACCTATGACGGGCTAGACGTTTACAGACAAATTTATGTTGACAGTATAGAGGTCAAGGATGAAGACAGTATTTAGGTAAGATAGAATTATTGGAGGGTGTCATGGGCGAGTATCAAGAGGTAAAAAGAAAAGTAAGAGCTTACTTTGATGCACTAGAAAGTGCAGAAGCAGAAGGGTTAAAAGATATATTAAAGGAATATATGAGTGAGGATTATTTGTTTAGGGGAGTGTATCCTTTCAGAGAGCAACACGGTGTAGATGCAGCGGCAGAAAAATTTTGGATACCACTAAAAAAATCTTTGAAAAGAATGCAGAGAAGAGAGGATATATTTATCGCCGGTACAAATGAGATCAGCAAAGAAAAATGGGTGATGTCTATGGGCCATTTCATGGGGCTTTTTGACCGAGAATGGATGGGAATAAGACCCACGGGCAAAATGATCAATTTGAGATATGCTGAATTCACATGTGTTGAAGATGATAAAATAACCAAGACAGGAATATTTGTAGATATAATCGGATTCATGGTTCAGGCCGGGGCAAATCCTTTACCACCATCAACAGGCTCATATTTTGTATATCCAGGACCGAAGGATCATAATGGTTTACTTTATGAAGATGCTCCCGAAAATGAGGGAATAAAAACATTAGCCCTAGTAAATAAAATGGTTGATGACCTATCGGCTTTGAACGATAGTGGATCTATGGGGTGTCCCCCGGAAATTCTTGAAAAGTCATGGTCTAAAGATATGATATGGTACGGACCTGGAGGGATCGGAGCCAGCTATACTATTCCCCGTTATCAAATACAGCATCAACTGCCTTTCAGAAATAATTTAAAGGATAAAAAATTCAACGGGCATGTCTGCAGGTTTGCAGAGGGAAACTTCGCATGTTTCTTTGGATGGCCAAACCTTTCAAATGTTCCGATTGGAGGATTTTTAGGGCTTCCAGGGGGAGAGGTCAAGGCAGATATGCAGGTAGTGGATGTTTACTACCGTAAAGATGACAAGTTATCTGAAAACTGGGTTTTTATAGATATACCTTTTTGGCTGAAGCAACAGGGCCTGGATATTTTTGAACGAACTCAGCAGATATTAAATCCAAAACTATAGTTTTTTAGTAAATTTAATGGGAGAAATTTTTCCCATTTTTTTTATTATATTCAGCTACTTTGGGTTTTGTTTGCAAATAAAACATGAAGATAGCAGAAACTCCAACTGTGTACACTTTTGATTAATTTTTGATGTTTTTATGTTTAAAATAAAACCAAAAAATATTGACAAAATGCCTTTGAACAGATATAATCCTACTACATTTAACAATGTTCACAGGGGGTTAATGATATGGCTACACTATTGGGTCTAGATAAAAAAAACATAGGGACAAAAACACCATTGATGTACTCTAAAATTCGTACGATACTGGAAACAGCATTTTACAGAAATAATGTCATAAATGTAGGAACTCTGAGGGAGGCCTACAATCTTGCAAAAAACTCTCCGGGGACTGTGGTTACTGACCTTCCAATATATAAAGCTGAAGAAATGGGACTTCCTCAAGATTCAAAAGTATTGATATTCAACGACGGAGACAGGACCGGAAGAACTTCGGCAGCAAGGAAAATACTGGGGGACAGAGGCGTAGATGAGAATGAATACGCAGGGAAGCTCAGGGAAGCTGTTTTTTCTTCCAGGAAGAAGAAGATGTACAGGGCCTCTGTATGTGTGGGACTTCATGAAGATTTCATGGTGAGGGCACACCTTATGATTCCTGAAGGATATGAAAATATACTCTACTCTTGGATGCTCAACTTTCAGGATTTTAGTGATGATATAAAAGTGAAATATGACTCTTCTAAAATTATAGAAGAGGGGGATATCTTTGTATATTCTGACCCAGACTGGTCTCACGAAAACCATCCGGTTGGACTTACATTTTTTGATTCAGATCACAATTGTGCGGCTCTTTTGGGCATGAGATATTTCGGTGAACACAAAAAAGGAACTCTTACACTGGCCTGGACCATTGCCACTAGATGCGGGTACACTCCTTGTCACGGTGGACAAAAAAGATATAACCTTCCAAACGGTGAAAAATTTGTAGTGGGAGTATTTGGACTGTCAGGTTCTGGAAAGTCTACAATTACTCATGCTAAACACAGGGATAAATATGATGTAACTGTACTTCATGATGATGCCTTTATTATCTCAAATGAAGACGGGTCATCAATATCTATGGAACCTTCATATTTTGATAAGACTCAGGATTATCCTACAGATTCCCCTGACAATAAATATCTTCTTACCATGCAGAACTGTGCTGCCACGATGGACAATGAAGGGAAAATAGTGCCTGTAACAGAAGATATAAGAAACGGAAACGGAAGAGCGGTTAAGTCAAAATACTGGTCACCAAACAGGGCATATAAATTTGATAAAAAGTGCGATGCCATATTCTGGCTCATGAAAGATGAGAGTATGCCTCCTGTAATGAAGATAAATTCTGCAACACTTGCTGCAACGCTGGGAGCAACCCTGGCAACAAAACGTTCTTCTGCAGAGCATCTTCTCAAAGGTGTGGACAGCAACAAACTGGTAATAGAGCCATATGCAAATCCATTCAGGACTTACCCTCTGTGTAATGACTATAAGAAATTTAAATCTCTATTTAAAGAGAGAAAAATTGAATGCTATATATTAAATACCGGGTTTTTTCTTCACAGGAAGATAACTCCTGATATAACTCTGGGAATTATAGAGTCTATAATTGAGAAAAAGGGCGGATTCAAGAAGTTTGGTCCTATGGATAATATAGAGTACCTGGAGATAGAAGGGTACAACCCGAATTTCGAGGATGTAAACTATATCAATCTGGTTCAAAGCAGGATTCAGACGAGGCTTGATTTTATAGGGGAACTGAGAGAATTTAACAGACTTCCTTATGAAGCCAGCGAATCACTTTATAAAATTCTTGAAAAACTGGATTCTGTAAAAAATAATAAATCTCAAAATGAGGAATGATAGGATATTTTTATTTTGTAAAATAACCGTATAAATGCAATGAATGGCTGAATAAAAATATTTTATAAATATAGAAAAGACCAGAATTAAATTTTCTGGTCTTTTTTTTATATTACAACTTCTAACTATACCTACTGTTTTCCAATATTATATTTATATTTTCCCTTTGTTTTATTTGGTTTATGAAAAAATATGCCGAACAAAAAATAAAAAAAATTGTAATCTATATTTATATTTCATTTACCTGTAAAATTTTAAGACAGAAAAATTAACTATCCAGGGGGAAAATGGGAATGAAAAAAGTTTTGTTTATATTGATGATTATGGTTCTTTCTGCAGCATCCTATGCTGAAGGCAGAGTCGAAAAAATTGTGAAAAATAAGAAAATAAGAGTGGGTACAACGGGGGATTATAAACCATTTACTTATTACAACGGAAAAGAGTATGAAGGATATGATATTGAAATGGCTAAATATATAGCTGAGGATTTAGGTGTAGAGGTGGAATTTGTTCCCACCACGTGGAAGACTCTTATAGAGGATCTGGAAAACGATAAGTTTGATATCGCCATGGGTGGAATAACAAGAAGAACCGACAGAAAGCTAAGGGTAGAGCTGTCTAGACCATATTTGGTTTTTGGGAAATGTCCTATAGTAAGAAAGGCAGACGAGGGACGTTATACATCTTTAGAAGCAATAGACAAACCCGGTGTGAAAGTGGGAGTGAATATAGGGGGAACAAACGAAAAATATGCTGATAAAAATATAAAATCAGCTCAAATAATAAAATATGAGAAAAATCTAGATGTACCTGTGGCTGTCATGAAAGGCGAGGTGGATGTAATGATTTCAGAAAGCCCAGAGGCGATACATTATGCCAATGAATATAAGGAACTTGCAGCTCCTATGGTCGGGAATCCTCTGACTAAGGGTCAGCTGGGATACCTTATTCCAAAAGGAGAATATGATATGCTGAACCTGATTAATTTCATAATGGATGAGATGGAATTAAAAGGAGTAATGGACGAACTAAAGGCAAAAGAAATCAGATAATTTTTGTAAAATATGAAAAATGAGCCTTGGGGCTCTTTTTCTTTTGTAAAATAATGAGGTGATTGCCTATTGTAGATCTTTTTTAAAAAGTATTATTTTTAAGGAATTTCAAGTATAAAATTCTTATATGTTTTGACTTATTTTTGTCAAAGGTTTATAATTGTAAAATAACAATTAATAAAAAATAAGGGGGAACCTCATGAAGATAAAGATTACCGAGGGAAAAGAATCAGTTATAGAGAC
>NZ_JBFHGC010000181.1:0-4939 GCF_041583315.1 Ilyobacter sp.
ATCTCCGGCTACTATTTTTTCTTCCTCTGTAGTATTTCCCAGGAAGACTATATTTTTTCCTGATAATTCTTCAGAAGCTTCTACGACAAATGAACCATAACCAAGTTTAAATAGATTCTCATCAAGATTTTCGATGCTTACTCCGATTCTGTTTCCGAAACTCATCTTCGCAAGAGCTTCTGCAACTCCGCCTTTTTTCAGTGTCATTGCTGATATTATTTTCCCGGATTTTATATTTTCATACATATAATTAAAGTTTGATTTAAGTTCTTTTACGTTTGGCATAAGGTCTGCCGTCATGTTGTGCTTTACAAGGTATATCTTGTTCCCGGCTTTTTTAAACTCAGGGGATATTACTTCACTGGCTTTTACTGGGGATACAGCAAAGGAGATAAGTGTAGGGGGCACATGGAGTTCGTTAAAGGTTCCGCTCATGGAATCTTTTCCTCCTATTGCCGCTATCTCAAACTGCTTTTGTGCAAAGAGAGTACCTAGCAGTGCTGAAAAAGGTTTTCCCCAGTTTACAGGATCTTTTCCAAGCTTCTGGAAATATTCCTGGAATGAAAGTCTTATCTTAGACCATTCTCCTCCTGCAGCCACTATTTTTGCAAGAGATTCTACTACTGCATAGGCTCCGCCGTGGAAAGGAGACCATGATGATACCGAAGGGTCATATCCCCATGATATAGCTGAAGCCGTGTCTGTCTCACCTTTTAAAAGTGGGAACTTCTGAACACTGAGATCAGTAGGAGTCATCTGGTACTTTCCTCCGAAAGGCATAAGAACTGTAGACGCCCCTATAGATGAATCAAACATCTCCATAAGTCCTTTTTGTGAAGAGACATTAAGTGATGAGAGCATCTTAAGCCATCTTTCTTTTCCTTCCTTCTCTGAAAAGAGCTCTTGCTCAAGTGGGGAAGATTCAGAAGGTGCCTCTAGCTCTACGTTGTTTTCCTGGGTAACTCCGTTTGTATCCAGGAAATCTCTGGAGATATCCACTATCTTGTTTCCTCTCCAGAAAATTTCAAGCCTGTTTCTGTCAGTTACCGTTGCCACCACTGTAGCAAGGAGGTTTTCTTTATCAGCCAGTTCTATAAATTTTTCTCTGTCTTTAGCCTCTATAACAACGGCCATTCTCTCTTGTGATTCAGAGATTGCCAGTTCTGTTCCGTTTAGTCCTTCGTATTTTACAGGTACTACATCCAGGTCTATCTCTAGCCCGTCAGCCAGTTCACCTATAGCTACCGAAACCCCTCCTGCACCAAAGTCATTACATTTTTTTATAAGCTTTGTTACTTCAGGATTTCTGAATAATTTTTGGATTTTTCTCTCTTCAGGGGCATTTCCCTTCTGTACCTCTGCTCCGCATGTAGCCAGGGAGTCGTCAGTATGTTCCTTAGAAGAACCAGTAGCTCCACCGCATCCGTCTCTTCCTGTTTTACCACCTAAGAGAACTATTATGTCTCCAGGTTCAGATGATTCTCTTCTTACCCAGTCAGCAGGGACAGCACCTACTACTGCACCTACTTCCATTCTTTTCGCCTTGTATCCAGGGTGATATATCTCAGCGACATGACCTGTAGTAAGACCTATCTGATTTCCGTAAGCAGAGTACCCGTGGGCAGCTCCCTTAGTTATTTTTTTCTGAGGAAGTTTTCCTGGCATTGTATCTTCCAGTTTTTCCAGAGGGTCTGCCGATCCAGTCACCCTTATTGCCTGGTATACGTAAGATCTTCCTGAAAGAGGGTCTCTTATGGCACCACCCAGACAGGTGGATGCTCCTCCGAATGGCTCTATTTCAGTTGGATGGTTGTGAGTTTCATTTTTAAACATAAGAAGCCATTTTTCAGTGATTCCGTCTACATCTACGTCTACATACACCGAGCAGGCATTGATCTCTTCTGAAACCTCAAGGTCGTCTAGTTTTCCTGATTTTCTCAGTTCTTTACCTGATATAGTGGCCATGTCCATAAGGGAAATATGTTTTTTGTCTATTCTTTCTCCGTGGACAAACTCTCTGCTTTCTAGATACTGATCAAAGGTATCCTGAAGAACCTTGTGAAATCTTCCCTTGGGAAAAACAATCTCTCTTATTCTTGTCTCAAACGTAGTATGTCTGCAATGATCAGACCAGTAAGTGTCTAGTACTTTTATCTCAGTCTCGCTTGGGTCTCTTTTCTCAGTGTGGTTAAAGTAATTCTGTACAAACATCATGTCTTCCAGAGTCATGGCAAATCCCTCTTTTGATCTGAAAGCTTCCATCTCTTTTTCTGTGAAATCAGTGAATCCGTCTATGAAAGGAACTTCCGAAGGTTTTTCCACAGACTCAATATTAAGTTTTGAAAGGTTTTTTTCTCTCATCTCTACAGGGTTTATATAGAAGCTTTTTACTTTTTCAAGTTCTTCGTCAGTTATCTCACCCTGGAAAATTATGATTTTCCCACTGGTAACTTCTACATTCTGATTTTTTTCCGATACAAGATTCAAGCATTGCATAGCCGAATCTGCTCTCTGATCAAACTGCCCTGGTAAAAATTCAGCCGCAATATATTTTTCATCTTTGAGGTCTAAAGTGTCGTAAACCTTATCCATTACAACCTCTGAAAATATCATTTTTTTGGCTTTTTCCAGCTCATCTTTGGTAATTCCGAATATGTCATAGCTGTTTAAAATTCTTACCTTCTGGAGTTTTTCAAGCTTAAATCCTTCTTTAAGCTCACTTAGAAGACCCTTAGCCTCTACATCAAATCCGTCTTTCTTTTCAACATAGATACGGTAATTCATTATTTCCCCCTAAAACCCTTTATTTTTTGTAACATTCACACTTCAGTGTGGCCATATTCCTACTTAAATAAGATACTCGATTTTTATAAAATACCTGTTTTAAAATAATATATACAAAAAACCCAGGTACTTTTCAGAGTGAAAGTACCTGGGTAATATAAACCCAGAAGAGGCTTTTAACCTCATAAACTTTCACTCATAGAAGGCCATTATCGGTGACCAGTAGAAACTCCCGACCATATTACGGGATTATACGAGTGATTTAAAATAGTCCTGTTATTTTTCCGTTTTCATCTATATCTATAAGTTCAGCTGAAGGCTTTTTAGGCAGCCCAGGCATATCAATGATATTTCCTGCCATGGCCACTATAAATCCTGCACCGGCTGATAGTCTTATTTCATTCACATTAACTGTAAAGTTTTCCGGTCTTCCGAGGAGAGCCGGGTTGTCAGAGATGGACTTCTGAGTTTTGGATATACAGATAGGAAGTTCTCCGTATCCGTTTTCTATGATTGTCTTTATTGTTTTCTTTGCTTTTGGAGAGAAGACAACACCGTCAGCACCGTATATCTCCTTTGCGATTGTTGTTATTTTTTCTTCTGGTGAACTCTCCAGAGAATATAGAGGAGTGTAGTTATCCACGCCTTTTTCGATTTCTCCCATAACGAGTTTTGCCAGCTCTTCTCCTCCGGCACCGCCATTTGCCCATACGTCACAGTCAGCTACAGGTACATTATGATCTGAGCAGACTTTTCTTATAAGGTCAAACTCGCTTTCTGTATCTGTAATAAATCTGTTCATGGCTACAACAACCGGAAGCTTGAATTTTTTCATGTTTTCTATATGTTTTTCAAGATTTTCAAGTCCTCTCTGAAGAGAGTCTAAATCCTGAACTGAAAGATCTTTTGCTCCGCCGTGGTGTTTTAGGGCTCTTACAGTGGCGACGATGACTACGCAGTTTGGAGTCAGTCCCCCTTTTCTGCATTTGATGTCCAAGAATTTTTCTGCTCCCAGGTCTGCTGCAAAACCTGCTTCTGTTACTGTATAATCAGAAAGTTTGAGAGCCAGCTTTGTAGCAAGTAGTGAGTTGCACCCATGGGCTATATTTGCAAAAGGTCCTCCGTGTATGAACACAGGAGTATTCTCAAGTGTCTGAACAAGGTTAGGTTTTATAGCTTCTTTCATAAGAGCGGCTACAGCTCCCTGGACGTTTAGATCTTTTACTTTCAGAGGAGCTCCAGAAGTGCTATATGCAAAGACCATCTCTCCGATCTTTTCCTTTAGGTCAGCTATGGATTCAGCCAGACACATGGCAGCCATTATCTCAGAAGCCACAGTGATCTGGAAAGAATCCTCTCTAGGGATTCCGTTTGCAGTTCCTCCCAGTCCGATGACGATATTCCTTACTGCTCTATCGTTCATATCCATGACTCTTTTCCATGTTATCTTTGTGATATCTATATTGAGAGTGTTTCCAAATTTCAAGTGGTTGTCGATACATGCAGAGATGAGGTTGTGTGCCACCCCTATAGCATGTATATCTCCGGTAAAGTGAAGGTTGATGTCCTCCATAGGTATAACCTGAGAGTGTCCTCCTCCTGTGGCTCCGCCTTTTATTCCGAATACAGGTCCTAGAGATGGTTCTCTAAGAGCGGCTATGGATTTTTTACCTAGCCTGTTTAAAGCCTGTGTAAGTCCTACTGAAACAGTTGATTTCCCCTCTCCGGCAGGAGTAGGAGTGATAGCTGTTACCAGTATCAGTTTACCGTCTGGTTTGTTTCCCAATTTTTTCAAAAGACCAGGATCTACCTTAGCCTTGTATTTTCCATACTGTTCGTAATCGTCTTCACTGAGGCCGATTGTTTTTGCAACTTCACTGATTTTTAATAACTTGGCTTCTTGAGCAATTTGAATATCACTTTTCATCTGCTAAAACCCTCCAATTTTTTTTCTGTATAATCTATTTTAAACTCCCTAAATTGACAATTTTTGTATTTAAAAAACCTAAGTCCACATTAAGATAACATTAATGCGTACTTAGGCCTTCTATTAAAAATATTATTAAAGTCCACACTTATCCCATACCACTTGTTTTTCAGTTGGCCTATATAATTGCCCAGAAGTGAAAAAAATGATACCAGCACGGTGCAAACC
>NZ_JBFHGC010000182.1:0-4934 GCF_041583315.1 Ilyobacter sp.
GCTAAAGGCTCTGGATGTAAAATCTGTAAGGGTCATGACAAACAACCTGAGAAAAGTAAATGGACTCGAGATGTATGGGATAAAAGTGAACAAAAGGAAGGCCATAGAGGTAGACTCAAATGAAAATAACCTAAGATACCTCAGAACCAAGAAGGATAAGTTGGGGCATATACTGAAACTTGATAAGACCAAGTAATTTTAGGAAATATTTGGGTAGGACTGGATTATTAAATTTATCAGAGGTTATGTACATAGACTGGCATCTGTAAAAAACATAAAAATAAGAGGGGCTTAAATCCCCTCTTATTTTTATATTTTGATATTCTTTTATTGCTAGTCATATTTTCTGAAACGAACTTCTTTTTTATAAATAGGAGTTTGGAGGTCTTCTGTTATTTCTGTAAGAGGTATATTTTCTGAAAGGTCAATACTTTTAAAATTCCCTACAACTGAGACAGGTTCATCTTCAGAAAGAGTACTACTACTTTCTGAGGATTTGGCTTCCTGGGCTAAGATCTCTTCAGGGTCGTTATATCCCACTGGGTATCCGTAATAAAGAGTTTCTAGTATTGTTCCACTGTTGACTATCTCCAATCTGTCTATATGCCTTTCTTCGCCTTTTCCCTTGTAAAAGTAATTGTATAAAAAACGCCTTCCGTTACTTTCAACAAAATCTAATCTACCCTTGGGATTATAAACCTTGACGTTAACCCCTATACCCTCACCGTTTATAAAACTCTGAGGCCTGTAGACAGCCTCTGTGGTGTAGTTTACAAAGGTTTTGTCCTTTCTGACACTGTAATATCCCTCTTCATTTGTATTATAAGTTATCTCAGACCATCCACCGTTTCTGGCAGGGATCTTTCTCGTGAATCTTCTTATTATGGGGTGCTTCATAAAATAAAGAGTGGGGCTTTTTCCTATCCTTCTCACATATTCTTTTTCCAAAATTTCAAAAGCTTTTCCATCCTCATCTAAAAGGGTCTCTTTGGAAAAAAGAAGCTTATTCTGAGAGTTCCCAGAACGAAATGCCACAGTAAGTCCGTGAATTTCTTCTATTTTTTTGGCAGGTGTTTCTTTTTTTATTATCTTATAGGAAAAATCTCTTCTGTCTTTATTTTCCCGGAAGACAACATTTACATCGGTACTGTTGTCGGGGTTGTCTGTATAGGCATAGGTCATGTTGAGTTCGCCGTCATCTAAAAAGATTACTCTTCCCAGATCATCATATTTGAAAGTAAAAAAATCTTTTTTTATGATGTTTCCCTTCTGATCTTTTTCATATGTTATTTTCCCAGAAGAATCTGTAATGATAATAGGTACTGCAGACCAGGTTGAAAAACAAGATAAAATAAAAATTGTTATGTACATTATTTTTTTCAACTGTATTCCTCCTACAAATTAAAATTTCAATAAACCCTGGAAGAGAAGAATTTACTTTTGTAATATCTACGTAAAATATAGGAATTCTCTTTGTTTAGTACAAAATATATTTTTAAATCCTTATTTTTTATAACATTTTTTATAGTATTACACAAACACTATTCATAAAATTATAAGAGAAAAAATGATATTTATTTCACTAAAGTTGCATTGTGAAGCTTTTAAAGCTATATTAATAATACAGTTAATTATTTGGAAAAATAATATTTGAGTGAATGACGGGTCTTTTAAGCTGTGAAAAAGTTTTTTTACGCCTTGCAGGACTGTAAATCGTTTTACTCTCTTTGTTTCGACTGGTACAGAGAGTGGGGCGTATTTTTTTTGCAATTTTTCAAAAACCGGGATAAAATCCTATTTTTATAATTATAAAAGATTAATTTAATTAAATAAAGTGGTGTTGATTGATTTTTTATGTTAAGTTTAAAGTAGGTGTTGAGTATTCTTTTTTTAATTTAAATGTATGGTTTTAGAAAGTTTTGTCGTTGAATATAACTCGTAAATGATAAGGTGATAGAGGATTGTATTTATCAATTTTTAAGAATCGCCAATAAAAGCTATAATCTAAATATGTAACAAGGGATATAGACTGAATGGTTCAACCTAGGAGATACCTTGGTAGTATAAAAAATATTAAAAAAGGGTGGTTAATGTGAAAGAACTTGATTTGGCAAAAGTGACAGAAGAAGTGGCAAGACTCTGTATAGAGGCTAACTACTTTATCGGTAAGGACGTAATGGGAAAAATCAAAGAAGCTTTGGAGAAAGAAGAATCTCCAGTGGGGAAGAATATTCTAGAGCAAATAATTACAAATGATGGTATCGCCGCTGATGATAAGGTTCCTATGTGTCAAGACACAGGATTGGCAGTGGTTTTCCTGGAAGTAGGTACAGAAGTAAAAATACCAGGAGATATCTATGAGGCTATCAACGCCGGTGTAAGAAAAGGATATGAAGAGGGATACCTCAGAAAATCAGCAGTAAGACACCCTTTAGACAGGGTAAATACAAAGGATAATACTCCTGCAATTATTCATACTAAACTTGTACCTGGATCAGATAAGGTAAAAATTATCGTAGCTCCTAAAGGCGGAGGAAGCGAAAATATGAGTTATGTAAAAATGCTCGCCCCTGCAGCAGGTGTAGAGGGAGTAAAGAATATCATAATTGAGGCAATCAAAGCAGGTGGAGGAAATCCTTGCCCTCCAATGGTAGTAGGTGTAGGTCTAGGAGGAACTTTTGAAAAAGCTGCTCTTATAGCTAAAGAGGCATTGATGAGAGACCTTAATGATAAAAGTCCGGATCCAGTAAATGCAAAATTAGAAGAGGAACTTCTTGAACTTATAAACAATACGGGAGTAGGGCCATTAGGTCTAGGGGGAAAAGTAACAGCCCTTACGGTAAAAGTAAACAGCTATCCATGTCACATAGCATCACTTCCTGTTGCTGTAAATATCAACTGTCATGCAGCTAGACACAAAGAAGTAATATTATAAACTTATAATCGGAATTCGGAGGGGAAAAATGATTAAGTTAACAACACCTTTAACAGAAGAAGCTACAAAAAAATTAAAATCAGGAGATATCGTACAAATAACTGGGACTATCTATACAGCAAGAGATGCTGCACATGCAAGACTTGTAAAATTGGTAGAAGAAGGAAAAGAACTTCCTTTTGATATAAAGGGTCAAATTATATATTACGTAGGTCCGAGTCCAGCAAAACCAGGAAATCCTATAGGAAGTGCCGGGCCAACTACAAGCTACAGAATGGATCCATATGCACCTATTTTATTAGACCAGGGATTAATGGGTATGATAGGTAAAGGTGGAAGATCCCAAGAGGTGAAAGATGCCTGTATAAGAAACAGCGGAGTTTACTTTGCAGCTACAGGTGGAGCGGCGGCTCTTATAGCAAAATGTATCAAAAAAGCTGAAATAATAGCTTATGAAGATCTAGGATCAGAAGCAATAAGAAAGCTTGAAGTAGAAGACTTTCCTGTGATCGTGATAAACGATACATATGGAAATGACCAATACGAAACAGGACAAGCTGAATATAGAAAATAATTATTTGGGAGGTCATCATGTCAACAGTTTATGAAAAGTCATTGAAACTACACGAAGAACACAAGGGGAAAATAGAGGTAATATCCAAGGTTAGGGTAACAAACAGAGAAGAGTTAAGTCTTGCATATTCTCCAGGAGTTGCAGAACCATGCAGAAAGATCCAGGAAAACAAGGAAGATGTCTACAAGTATACGTCAAAGGGAAACATGGTAGCGGTAATAAGTGACGGTTCTGCCGTACTTGGTCTAGGTAACATAGGACCTGAAGCTGCCCTGCCTGTAATGGAGGGGAAATCAATCCTGCTGAAAGAATTTGCAGGAGTAGATTCTTTTCCAATCTGTCTTGATACCCAGGATACAGAGGAGATCATAAGAACATGTAAGATACTGGCTCCGAGTTTCGGAGGTATTAACCTAGAGGATATATCTGCCCCTAGATGTGTGGAGATAGAGACAAGGCTAAAAGCCGAACTGGACATACCTGTATTTCATGATGACCAGCACGGAACTGCAATCATAGTATCGGCGGCGATAATGAATTCTTACAAATTACTGAAAAGAGATCTGAAAGACGCCAATGTAGTGGTATGCGGTGCAGGTGCAGCAGGAAGCTCTATAATAAAAATGATAAGAGAGCTCAATGTAAATAATATCATAGCAGTGGACAAAGACGGGATCATTGCAAGAGATGACGAGGAGAGAGAGTATGATTTTCTTTCTAAGGAACTCTCTACTATTACAAACAAGGAAAACCTAAAAGGCGGACTTGGTGATGCAGTGAAGGGTGCAGATATATTTATAGGGGTATCGGCTCCTGGAGTATTGAAACCTGAAATGATAAAAACAATGAATGCAGACCCAATAATCTTTGCCATGGCCAACCCTACTCCGGAGATAATGCCTGATGAGGCGCTAGCGGCTGGAGCCAAGATAGTGGGAACTGGAAGGTCGGACTTCCCGAACCAGGTAAATAATGTACTTGCGTTCCCTGGACTGTTTAGGGGTGCACTGGATGCAAAGGCAAAAAAAATAACTGAAGAGATGAAAATGGCGGCAGCAATAGCCCTTGCCAATGTAATAGAGGAATCAGAGCTGAGAGATGACTATATAATTCCTGATCCATTTGATGAAAGGGTTGTGAAGGTAGTATCTGAGACTGTAGCAAGAGTAGCAAAAGAGATGAATATCTGCAGAGATTAGGTATATAGGCTGACCTTGGTAAGGTCAGCCTATATAAATTTTATGGTTTTATAAAATACAGACAGTCTGAAAATGCTGTTTAAAGAGAAAAAAGTTGACAACCTTCAATAAGGAATGATATACTTTTGCTGCAGCGTTATGCCGCCTTAGCTCAGTAGGTAGAGCAATACCATGGTAAGGTAGAGGTCGCCGGTTCGACTCCGGCAGGTGGCACCATTAAAAATAA
>NZ_JBFHGC010000183.1:0-4931 GCF_041583315.1 Ilyobacter sp.
GGTACTCGTTCTTTTCTACAATTACTAATAAAGCTACTACTAGACGATGAAAGGCTGTAGGCGTGAAAAGGTTTTGGTTTTTTCTTGTCCTATTTTACGAAACTATTATCTGTACGAACCACACAAATTGCCAGACATCCTGTATTCGTAACCATAACCTCTCCTGATAGTTCTCTGTCATCTATCTCTTCCATAAAGTTCTGTATTATACTTACCGATTCCTTTTGTAGACAAAATCCTTTTTGCTGACCGTTAATTCTCGAGCTAGAACACACAAATATATGATGCTTTGGTTTATTCATTTTCCCCTCCTGTTTATCCGTTTATTTTTTGAAAAGCAGTATTTATACCATTTTCTACAGTATCGTACAATTCATAAGTCTGTATATTTTTTGATCTCAACATTTCTTTCGGACCATATCCTATTCTCACACTTAGGACAGCCTTACAGTCTCCCAGAGTTTTTAATACCTTATCCATCTTAGAATCTTTATCATCGCAACTTTCTATCCCTGTACAGTATTTTTCAATATCTCTTTTTTCTACAAATTTAATTTCATTATTTGAATATTTATATATATGAAACTTATCTGCCTGTCCAAAATGCTGATCAATCAATTTTCCGTCTTTAGAAGCTACAGCTACAAGAACATCTCTTTTTTCTCTTTCTACAAAAGGTTTTTCTCCCATATCCCTAAATTCTAAGGATCTGTCCTGAGTCAGCTGACCTATAGCATCTGCACGGCATTGCTGGCAATGATACATCTGCTTCATTGTGATAGAACACTTATTTCTCAGTTCATTAAGTTCTTTTTTACTGGTCAACGGCAGATTTTCAAATACTGTCCCAGATGCAGGGATTAGAGGCATTATATTAGTCATAAAAGCACCTAATTCTCTTGCCTTTTTTACTACTTCAGGTATGTGATGTTCATTGACACCCTTTACCATTACTATGTTAATTTTGCAAAGAACCCCGTTTTTAGCAAGATATTCAATACCTTTAAGCTGGTTATCCTGAAGTACCTTTGCAGCCTTTTCTCCTTTTAGTATCTCGCCTTTATAATTTACAAATTCATAAATTTTTGCTCCTATTTTAGGATCAATACTGTTCAAAGTTACAGTTACATGACTTATTCCCAGAGCGACAATTTCCTCTGCATAATCAGGGAGCATAAGTCCGTTTGTAGAAAGACATATTATTACATCAGGATCCTGCTCTTTGATAAGCTCTATGGATTTTTTTGTCTCCTCAAAGTTGGCTAAAGCATCTCCTGGACCTGCTATTCCCACTACCTTTAGGTTCTCAATCTTCTCTTTTACCATAGAGTATTTTTTTGCCGCACCTTCAGGTGTTAGTATCCCGCTGGTTACTCCCGGTCTGCTTTCATTCACACAGTCATATAATCTGTTACAATAATTACACTGTATATTACATTTCGGTGCCACCGGAATATGCATTCTTGCATTTTTATGCCCGTCTGCTGTGTAACACGGGTGTTCTTCGGTTTTCTTTTTTAATTCCTCTGATGCCCATTCTGGATAATCCGTTTTTCCGGAACATCCTCCAGAACATCCCCCACCTGATAATGCCATATTAACCCCCCCTATAATTAGAAATTTTACACCCTCATTTTTTCAACCGCCTCTAGAGGGTCTGCTATATTCTCTTCAATTATCGCTCTGATATTTATCTTTTTAAGGCTCTCCACCATACCATCACCTATTTTTCCGGAAATAACTGCATCACAGTCAGTTATGTCATCTATTATATGATTTTGGTGATTTCCATCGGTTACTCTTCTTTCAATAAAGGCAACTTCATCTCCGACCTTTGAGAAAACTAAAAATATTTTACTTTTCCCAAGATGGCTCGACACCATACCAGAATCATTTACGCTGACTGCTACCTTCATACAGTAACCTCCTTCAAATCTTCATCTTTTTTATAATACATGTCATACATTTTTTCCCTGTAATTACTATACTTTTGTCCCAAGAGACTATTTGTTAATATATCCAACAGATTCATACTTCCATCATAACCTATGGTAACCTGTCTCTGTGCTCCCACCCTGTCATGGACTGGAAATCCTACCCTTATGAGTGGAATGCCCTCTTTTTCCTCTATATACTTACCATCTGAATGTCCTATAAGAATATTGACACCCTTTTCCTTTACATACTCTCTTATGGTTTCAAAATCTGTATCTTCCAAAACTGCGATTTCATCACCGAATTTATCAAGATCCTCAGATAAAAATTCTCTTATTTTTTTTATGTTTGTTCCTGTGGATATGACCTTTGGGACTATCCCGTTTTCCAGACACAGAGAACTTATGGAAGTCACAAGTTCAGGCTCTCCAAATACCGCTGCCACACCCTCGCCGTTATATTTATGAGAATCAATCATGGCATCTAGCATTCTTCCCCTGGCCTTGATATAATATTCAGGTATTTTCTTTCCTGATATTTTAGACAAGGTCTTTATAAAAGTATCGCTATTCTTAAGCCCTATAGGAATTGGCATTCTGTATAGTGGAACTCCGAATTCTTTTTTCAGATATTCACCGGCAGAATGTTCCTCTCTTGAATGAACTCCAAATTCAATTGTGGCAAGACTCCCTGACATAGTTTTTATCTCGCTAGATGTCGTCCCTCCGTCAGGCAGCTTCTCAAATTCCAATCCCTTATATGGTGCATCTAAAGTTTCAGATACATCAGGTAATATTACAGCCTCTATACCAAATCTCTCTAGAATCAGTTTGATTTCTCTTATATCCCCAGGACTCATCATCCCGGCTATTATATTTATCTTATTAGTTGGCTCAGATGACACGGTTATTTTTTCAACCATCCTCTTCACCGCCAGATAATATCCCTCAAACTGAGTTCCTCCGTAACCAGGAGTAGGTACAGAAATTATGTCTATATCTTCTGCTGAAAGTTTCTCCTCTATCATAAAATCTTTTAAAATACGATCTATATCTTCCCCTATAGTTTCTGCAAGACAAGTTGTTACAACACCTATAGTTTTAGGCTTATACATCTTAATTACATTTTTCAGACCTCTTTTTAAATTGGCCTCTCCTCCGTATACAGTTGCTTTTTCATTGAGAGAAGAGGAAGCAATATCAACAGGTTCATTATAGTGCTGTGCCATATGTCTTCTTACATAGGTACTGCATCCTTGAGAACCATGCATTACAACTATTGATTTTTCCATACCCTTGAATGCCAGACATGCTCCCATGGGCATACACATCTTGCAAGGATTTACATTTACATCTACACAATTTTTATTTTTCATATTATTCCACCTCCCCTTTTACTCTATCTCTATACCGTTCTTTTTGATTACATCCCATACAGGGCTGTTTACAGTCACATCAATTTCCTTTGCGAAATTAAGAGCACCTTCATATCCTGCCAGAGGATGCTTTCTTGCATGGTTATGATCTATGAAGCCTATTCCCAGCTTATATGCCAGAGGTCTTTCTTTTACCCCTCCCACAAGAATATCAGCTCCTTTTTCACGCATAAACCTCTCTAATTCACTCGGGTTTGCATCGTCTAAAATAACTGTATTTTCATCTGCAAGTTTTCTTATAATTTCATACTCTTCCGGTCTCCCAGTCTGGGATCCTATCATAACCGGGTTTATCCCTAGATCTCTGAACTGCTTTATGAGAGATATAGCCTTAAACCCACCACCTACATATATTGCCACCTTTTTACCCACAAACTTTTTTCTGTAGGGATCTAGTTTTTCAATTGTCTCTTTTTCCATTCTCTTTATAAATTCTTCTGTCTTCTTTATCACCTGGAAATCTCCCAGAGTGTAAGCTATGGATCTCAGTGAAATCCTTATATCTTCAAGACCGAAAAAACTTACCTTGGTATATGGAGTCCCATATTTTTCCTGAAGTTTATTTGCCAAAGAAGTCATAGAACCTGCACACTGGACCACGTTAAACAGTGCATTTGGAGATTTTGTCAACTGTTCATAATTGGAGTCTCCTGCAAATTGTGCTACTACATCAATTCCTATTTCCTTAAAATATCCATTCATTATCCAGAATTCTCCTGCAAGGTTAAAGTCTCCCAAGAAGTTAATCCCCTTCTTTTCTTCACTAACCTTACCGTCCATTTCTAATATTTTCAGGATAGCATCTCCTGCTGCCTTATAACCGGCTGATTTACTTCCCACAAATCCGGATGATTCTACAGGAATTATTCTTATACCGTGTTTTTCTTCAGCAGCCTTACATACAGCCTTAAGGTCATCTCCTATTACTCCCACAACACAAGTTGAATATACAAATATAAGCTTCGGACTCTTGAGTTCCATTATTTCATCTATTGAAGCAGTAAGTTTTTTTTCTCCTCCAAATATAATATCTTTCTCCCTAAGATCCGTTGAATAACTGTTCCTGTATTCTTCCGATCCACTGCTCAGACTTCCTCTTATGTCAAAGGTATAGGCTGCACATCCTATAGGACCATGTACCAGATGTACTGCATCTGTTATAGGATTCAACACTACTCTGGCTCCGCAGTATACACAGGCTCTCTGACTTACAGCTCCTGCTACACTTTGAGCATCACATTTTATTTTTTTCCCCTTGTCCTTTTTGTTGCAGACAATAAAATCCTTTCTTTCTTCTATTAACGCAAGGTTGCCATCTATATTTTTTTTATCCATTTTTCCCACCTCTTTAATAAAACAATCTGATTGATATAAAACATTGCCCCTTAAAATTTCAATTAATGATTTACATTAACCAATTTATTTTATCGGGTCATACCTCCGAAAAGGTATGACCCTCAAATAAAATTTACATTGTTAATTCCATATCTTTGTCTGCCGCGTCTCTGTCTTGTCTTTCAAGTAAAGCATCACTTATTTTTTCCATAAGTCTCATTGCACC
>NZ_JBFHGC010000184.1:0-4892 GCF_041583315.1 Ilyobacter sp.
AGTACAGGATCTTAGACGAAAACAACTCCATAAGAAGAATTGACCGTCTTATGATCAGAGAGGCTAAGGACGGGAATAAGGGAGAGTTGGTAATCGTGGACTATAAAACCGGAGAAAAGGATGAAGACCAGATGAAGCAATATGAAAACTCCATAAGAAATATCCTTTTAAAAGATGGTATAGAGGATCTTTATGATATAAAATGCCATTTCCTGTTTCTTGATTTAGAATAGATTATTCCAATCAAAATTCAGCAGTTATAAAAAAAATGCCCTTGAATAACGGAAAGAGTCCCGTATTCAAGGGCATTTCATATATCAATTAAAACACAAGTTCTATTACAGATAATATTCCTATGAACCACATTGTAGGCTTTATCTTTTTCATATCTCCTGAAAAAATTGATACAGCAACATAGGAGATAAATCCAAAAGCGATTCCAGTAGATATACTGTAAGTCAAAGGCATAAGTATGATAGTAAGGAAGCTAGGTATAGCAACCTCTATATCATGGAAATCTATATCAAGAAGATTTTTAAACATATATATTCCCACAAGCATAAGTGCCGGTGCAGTAGCAAAAGCCGGTACAATCCCTATAAGAGGTGCGAAGAATAACGCTACTATGAATAATACCGCAGTAGTCATTGCAGTAAGTCCTGTTCTCCCTCCTTCAGCAATTCCAGATGCAGACTCTACATAAGTTGTCGTTGTCGAAGTTCCTAGAAGAGCCCCTACAACTGTTGCCATGGCATCAGCTTCAAGAAGTTTACTTACGTTCTGAATTTTACCTTTTTCGTCTATCATCTCAGCTTCATGAGCACACGCCATTATTGTTCCTACAGAATCAAATAAGTCTACAAACATAAATGAGAAAATACTTCCGAAAAGAGATATTTTAAGTGCTCCTAATATATCAAGTTTAAATGCAATAGGTGCTATACTTGGAGGCATAGCTATTATGCTGGTAGGTAAAGCTACTTCTTTGAAGATAATTCCTAGCACTGTGGTGACGATTATCCCCACCAGTATTCCACCCTTTACTTTTTTCATCTCAAGGTATCCCATTACACCAAAACCAATCAGACCTAAAAGTACAGGTATATTAAGCTCTCCCAATCCAACTAAAGTTGCAGGATTGCTCACGATAAGCCCCATGTTCTGCATACCTATAAAGGCTATAAAAAGACCTATTCCAGCTCCCACCGCAAGTCTTAACTGCGACGGAATAGCGTCAATTATCTTTTCTCTGAAGCCTGTAAATGTGAGAATAAGAAATATTACTCCGGAAATAAATACAACTCCTAAAGCTTCCTGCCATGTGGCTCCGTGCCCCATAACCAGTGTATAGGTAAAGAATGCATTAAGTCCCATTCCAGGTGCCATGGCAAAAGGGACATTTACCCAAAGACCTGCAAATGAAGTACCGATAAAAGCTGCTAAACAAGTTACTGTAATAAGGGCTCCCTTATCCATTCCTGCAGCACTCAATATTGCCGGATTTACAAAAATAACGTAAGCCATTGTTAAAAAAGTAGTTATTCCTGCTACAACTTCCTGTCTGACACTTGTGTTATGTTCTTTCAATTTGAAAAAATTCTCCATTTTCCTAAAACCCTCCTAAAGTTAAAATATTAAAAAAGGCCCTATTAAAGGGCCACCTGGAACGGTTTAAAAAATAAAACCAAATTATATGGCCATAGTAAGTCATTTACGGCGACTTGTAGAAACTCTTCACCTTATTAGAAGATTATATGGAGATTTTATTAATTTTTCACTTTATACTATTATAAAATTACTCTCATTGTCAAGTTTTATTTGAGATAAAAATTTTGCTATAGAAAATTTTGACATCTTATTTTATGCTCAATAGAGCAAATCAAATTATAAAAATTATATTTTTAGGGGCTAGAAAGTCGACCAACCAGTAAACTCCTGAAATCTATAAAGAAAGTATTTCAAATAGGACTCCTCTGCTTTTTCATCGTAGGAGAGGGTGTACTCTGCACTTATATTTCCCCACATGTCATCAAAATAATTATTTAACTTTAGTGAGATTTCGTTTTTTCTAAGAGCCTCTAGCATGAGGTCCGTTTCTAAGTTATACCCCTGTATATTCCTCTTGGTGAAATTGGCAGACCCTCCTATTACCACCATCTCATCTCCCTTATTCCCGATTATGAATTTGGAGTGAAACTGCTCTCCTGAAGTTTTATACCATCTGATTTCTATGTTACCCCTTCCTTTTTTAATGAGTTCCCATGCCACCACCCTGTTTGGTATCCCGCTTTTATTCCTTCCGAAGGCCTCTATATTCCCGTCTAGTATTATTTTTATTTTCACCCCTCTTTTACCGGCTTTTATGAGTTCATCTATGACTCTCCTGTCCCCGAGATAAAACATTCCGAGCTTTATCTCATCTCCCGGATCTGTAGTTTTTATTAGTTCCTCTATATTTTCACCTATCATTTTCTCTGTGAGAAGGGTTACCTTTATCTCCCCCCCTTCTGCTCCTGGTTCTAATATCTCAAGGGAGATATCTTCTCCCGAAAAACTTGCTACATCGATCTCACTAGTGAGAATATCCTTCACAACAGGTCCCTTCACACCAAAGCCTATGTTTGAGTGATAACCACTGGCATCGTGAAAATTCATAGAGGTCACCAGAGCTTTTTTCTCACTGACCACTACCTTCCTGTGATTTACCTTTAGGTTGAGAAGCTTTAGATAACCCCTAACTGTGACCCTGGGGGCATCATCTGCGAAAGGGTTTTTTATCCAGCCTGTCCCACCTGTCCCAAACCATTTAAAGACAGTCCTCCAGAGTATTGAATAAGTTATGTTAGAGTCCCTCACCTTGGTCATATCAGTCTCTATTATTTTTATCCCAGCTTCTCTCAGAGCCTGAAATTCCCATATGTCATAAACCTTGTAAAAGGTGTTTATCTCATCTGTTATTAGATATACTTCCAACCCCTCATTCTTTTTTTCTATGAGTTTCTCTGTTACAGACCTAGTTATGGTCGGAAATTTCTTGTCCCTGCTGTAAATACTGTTATACAGAAACATGTCAACAACTATAAATTCTTCTGCATCATCCATGATATTCAGAGCGTAGTCTAGAATCTCCTGTTCCACATGCCTCTCCCCATCTTTTATATAGGTCATATCTCTTAAAAAATCAATATTCTTAGTGTAATAGGAGGTACCTTTAACCGATGTCCCTTTAGGGATTCTCGTGCATCCCATAATCATTATAAGCAATATAATGTAAATTATATTTATCTTTTTAATACTCTTCATAAGAACTCCCCCTGAAAAGCTATTCAAAATCCCTCTATCTATCCTTTTTTATACATTACATCAAGTTTCACAAAATATGTTCTTCATCCTCTAATTAATACCATCTTTTCAGAATTCATTTGACTTTTATTCTGCCTCACGTTATACTAATCAAAAATGACTAAAAAACCAAATCAGTCAGGGAGGTTTTGATGGACGAAAAGAAATTAAAAATTTTAGAGAAAGCCAAAGAACTGTTTTTAATATATGGAGTTAAAAAGACAACTGTTGATGAGATAGCAAAATCTGCCGGTATCGGCAAAGGTACTGTATATCTTTATTTTTCATCAAAAGGAGATATAGTTTCCGATTTAGCAGTGCAAGAAGCAAATAATATTGCATCTCAACTTAATAAAGTTATTGCAAAAGAAAATAGCCCAGAGGAAAAACTGAGAGTATTTATAAAATCATTTATATTGAACTGCCATGACTTTGTCAATTCAAATGTTCACGCTGCTGATATTTTTGATGTTATGAGGCATTACAGAAGTAAATGTGAAATTGGTACGCAGAGTTATGAGGGAGAAATGGCGGAAATTACAAAGATTGCGTCAGAAATCTTGTTAGCAGGAAAAGAGGAAAATACTTTTATATTTGATGATCTGTTAGAACTTATCGGTAATATATCTTTTACTCTTCAAAGTTATTTTCCGCCCATTTCAACAGAGCTTGAAAGAGATTATTTAGATAAAAAAAGTGATTATATAATCGATATAATTATTAAAGGACTAAAAAAATAATTTAAATAAATCCGGCTTATTTATAGTTTTATAAAGTCGGTATTTTTTTAAAAAACTATGACCGAAATACCAAAATGGTTTTTGATTCAAAATTTGGTTTGTTAAGTTAAAAACTACAGTTTTTTGAAAGCAGGAAATTCTAAATAATTGAAAATAATACACGAAAAAATAAAAAGAAATATGATCAAGGAGTGGATATAAAAATGAAAATACTATATTTTACAGCAACAGGTAATAGTCTGTACATTGCAAAAGCATTTGGTACAGAATTATTATCTATACCCCAAATGATTAAGGAAGGAACATTTGAATTTACTGACGAAAAGATTGGAATTGTATTTCCTGTTTTCGGATGGGGAGTTCCGTCGTATATCGTAGATTTTTTAAAAAAAGTAAAATTTAATACTGAATATCTTTTTGCCGTTCCGACTTATGGTGTTTATTCCGGTGCAGTAGCTAATCACTTAACTGGCATCAGCAAAAATACCGGATATGAATTTTCTTATATTAATCCGATAAAAATGGTGGATAACTATCTCCCAGGATTCGATATGAAAAAGGAAGCTGCGAATGAAGGAAAAAAAGGAACCGAAGAAAACTTAATAACTATCAAAGCTGATGTTTCAAGCTCTAAAAAATGGATAAAACCTGAAAACTTCTTACAAAAAGGAGCTTTCACTCTTATGCACAAGAGGAAAAAACCATTTAGCAAAAAACAGTTGAAGCTTCATGTATACGGAGAAGGTATTGAAAACTACGTTTATACAGATGATAATTGTACTGGCTGCGGACTTTGTGCCAAAGTATGTC
>NZ_JBFHGC010000185.1:0-4890 GCF_041583315.1 Ilyobacter sp.
CGAGAGTCTGATCTCCTTCGTCAAGAACAGATGAAGACCACCTGCTCATCACTGCCATTATCAGCAAAGCCGGTAAAAGACTGAATATGCCTAAAACAGGGACACTGTAAATCCCGGTAATGTTCTTGACCATCATGATGATCCAAAAGTATAGAGGTGGTTTGTCTGCATATGGAATTCCGTGATTGTAAAATGCAAAGATATTACCTTTTTCCAGGGCCTCTGTCACGATGCTTATATATTTTAACTCATTATCTGGTGTGAGATCTCTAAAGAAAAATAACGGATATACAAGTAGTGCCATTGAAATAAATATGAATATCTTTTTGTTTTTCATAAATTCAATTCCTTTCAAATAAAAAGTATTTGGAATACTTTAATTTTTCTGATTTTCAGCTACCTTGTACAAAAAGATGATTTTATCATCATCTTCATATTTATAATATGTATTTTTACTTTTAATTGTAAACTTAGGACTGAGAGTATCCTTTACTATTGGCCCTTCTCTGCTGTCCAAAAGAAAAAAAGTATCAGGAAGTTCTTGAAAGTTACCTATTAACTTTATTTTTTGACCCACCTTCCATATGTTTTCGATTTGATAGTCGTTAAAGGTATATATAGGACCGGGTGATATATTTAGATCTTTAACGGTACTCAAAAATTTATATTCGTCTCTATACTCTGTTCTCACATACTTTTCTATGAACCATGTCACAGAGATGTTGATTGTTATCATCAGGAAACCGGTCATAAAAAGAATTTGCTTTATATTTCTTCTTTCAGTGAGACCCTTTATAAATTCATAGGAAAAAAATAAAAAAACAGTTATTATAAATAATAAATATGCAGATCCTATGGTCTTTTCTCTGTATCCCTTTATATAAAAAATAGCCAGAATCGAGATAGATATTATGAGCATGAGTGTGGTATGGGTTTTTATCAAAATCTTTTCTTTTTTTATAAGCTCTTTCCAGTCTCTTTTCATAAAATAAAATATAAGATGTGAAGCCATCATGGGAGTCAAGATGTATAGTGGGACCCCGTATCTTTTTTTCTTCATTTTTATTAGAGAGATTAAAACAAATGTAATAAGGTTCCACAAAAAAAGCATTGAGAAAAATTTGCCGTCCGGACTTCTTTTTTCAGACCATCTTTTGAAAAAAGAAGCCAGAGCAAAGATCATCCATACACCTATATAAATAAAATAATCAAAATAATAAAATATACTTTTTACATGTCTGTTTGACCAGGTGTCAGCTTCTTTATTCATTACTGATAGAAACAGATCCTTATGAGTAAGCAGCATTGCTATAGGCCATAAAGCGGCTAAAGTTACCCCTATAAGAATACTAAAGAATATTTTTTTCCAGTTCTGCTTTATATTTGAAAAACCATAGGTCATGGAATATGCTATAAAAAAAGGCAGCATCATTCCGTAGACGGGCACAGGCCCCTTACTGAGAAGTGATGCTCCCATAAAGACTCCAGAAATTATAAAGTCCTTTATTTTTAAGGATTTTAAGCCTGTAAAAATATATGTGACACATCCAAACATAAAAATATAGGGGAGCATATCCCAGGAATTGTTATTTCCCAGCTTTATTACCATGAAAGTTGTAGTGGCCACCAGTCCTGATATAAAAGCCAGCTCAGAATTTTCTGTGGCAGATTTTACTAAGAAATAAATCATAAAAATCAATCCCAGGGTACATATGGCAATTGGCAGTCTGAGAATAAATTCACTGGTAGTAGTGTGAAAAAGCTTCATAAATAAAGCTGTCAGCCATGTGGGTAAAGGAGGCTTTTCAAATCTGAACTTACCGTTCATGGTAGTAATAATCCAGTTTCCGTCCTGTACCATTTCTCTGGCAGTGACAAAATTTCTGGCTTCCATTATCCCGACACTGCCAACCCAGAGGTTGGGGAACAGGGTTATCATGCCGTAGAATAAAAGATAAAGAGTATTTTTTCTCTCTTTAACCTGCATTACTACCTCCTGCGTGTCTCTCTTTTTTTATAAGATAAAGATTCCTTGTATAGATGAAGAGATTTGGAGCCTGGCCCAGTATAAAAACAGGGTCCTTCCTGTATATGGCATATATAAGCAGAAAAAAACTTCCTATAATACTAAATATCCAGAAGGAAAGAGGAATTACACTTTTTCCGGCTCTTTCGCTGGCCAGCCACTGAACAAGAAATCTCATGGAAAAAAAAGCCTGACCTATGAATCCCAATATCAAAATAGGTTTCATTTTTGATTTCCTCCAGTCTCAAATTCATATTTTAAAATTCTGCCTTTCATCCATTTTACAGCAAAAGCATCTTTTAGGCCTTTAAAGAGCCTGTTCAAAACTCCGTATTTTGAAACTCCGAATTCTCTGTCATAATGTCTCACAGGAACCTCTATAACCTTAAATCCTCTGAGCCTTGCAAGAGTCGGCAGGAATCTGTGCATACCTTCAAATAATACATAACTTTTGGCAACTTCTTTTTTGAATAATTTTAAAGGGCAGCCTGTATCCTGTATATTATCCCCGGTTATAAGGTTTCTCACTCCGTTACCAACCAGAGACGAGATTTTTTTCTTTATCCCGTCCTCTCTGGATGCTCTTCTACCATTAATCATGTCGTAATTTTCAAGATAAGGTAAAAGAGTATAGATATCTTCCGGATCTGTCTGAAGGTCTGAATCCATAGTTACCACAATATCTCCAGAACATTTTTCAAAACCTGCTGCCAAAGCAGCAGTCTGACCGTTGTTTTTTGTGAAGTGATAGACCTTTATATGACCATTTTCTGAAGCCTCATGATCTAGAATACCTCTGCTTTTGTCAGTGCTTCCGTCATTTATAAGGATAATTTCATAGGATACAAATTCTTTTTTTACTGCATCCTCTACTTTTTTAATAAAACGTGATATATTCTCTTCTTCATTATATACTGGCGCTATGACAGATATTCTCTGCATATGTATTCCCCCTCATTTTTACTTTTTTTACTTTTACCTTTTGATTATCATATACAAAGATGAAAATTTGGTAAAAATTTATTTTATTTTTTCATCATTTTTTTACTATACTGGTATATAGTAATATCATAACGATTTCTGAAGGGAGTTTCTTAGTATGAAAAAAATACTGATTGTAGAAGATGAAAGGAAAATAAGCCGATATCTACAACTTGAGCTTGAGCATGAAGGATATTCTGTAGATATTGCTGATGACGGGGTAATGGCACTGGAGTTATTCGGGAAGACTTTTTATAATATAGTTCTCCTTGATCTGATGCTGCCAATGCTCTCTGGAGAAGAAGTCTGTCGAAATATAAGGAAAAATTCTGAGGTTCCTGTAATAGTTCTTACTGCCAAGGACAAAACTTTCAGTAAAATAAATCTTTTAGACCTGGGAGCAGACGACTATATAACAAAACCCTTTGTCATAGGGGAGCTTCTGGCCAGGATAAGGGTAGCTCTGAGGCATAAAAAAGACTTTTCTGATGGTCAGCTGGTTAGTTACGAAGGAATACAACTGGACCTGGATAAAAAAGTAGCTTTTGTAGCTGGTGAGGAAGTGTCCCTTACAAAAACCGAATTCAATCTTCTTCATTATCTGATACTGAACAGAGAGATAGTTTTATCCAGAGAACAAATGCTGAACAGTGTATGGGGATATGACTATGCAGGGGGAGAAAAAATAGTGGATGTATACATAAAATCCCTGAGAAAAAAAGTGGACCAAAGAGAAAAAAAGCTTATTCACACAGTAAGAGGGTTTGGATATATTTTGAAAGAGGAGAGCTAATTTATGAAAACATTTTCTAGAGAACTTTGGAAAAAATTTATGATTTTAATACTTATTTCTATTGCAGGTTATGGTATTTTTATATACTCCATCTGGGGTTACTTTATCAGTCAGTCTAAAAAAGATATTATTACTGCAGAAAATTTCATTATAAATGAGCTCAAGGAACCTGAGCATCAGAATATAGAAGAATTCTATAATGTGGCATTGAGAGAGAGTCCCAAAATAAACGAACTTTACATAATTTTAAACCACAATGGAATTAACTACAGAGAGGAGGGAACTCCTGACATAAAAATGGTAGAGCCACAAGATAAAATACAGGAGATAGGATATAGAGATTACTTCGTATTAACTAAAAGAATGAAGGCACTTAACAACGAAGATGTTGTTTTGACAATAATAAGAGGTATGGATATAGAAAAATATTTCATGAAAAAAATTCTTAAAATCTCAGCCGGAATAATATTTCTCTTCTGTGGGACTGCAGTATTTGTGTCAAAGTCTTTTTACCGTGAGGTGGTGCCACAGTTAAGAAGGCTTGAAGAGGCAACGAATAAAGTAAATCTTACTTCTTTTGAAGCTAATATTGAAAAAAATAATTTTTTTGTTGAATTTTCAAATATTCTTTTTTCATATGAAAAAATGCTGAAAAGACTAGAGGAACAGGCTACCAACCAAATAGATTTTGTAAACAATGCTTCCCACGAACTAAAAACTCCCATATTTATAATAGGGAGCTATGTGGATCTTTTGAAAAGATGGGGAGGAAAAGATATAAAAATTTCTCAGGAAGCGATAGATTCCATCTACAGCGAGGTTAAAAATATGGAGATTCTCATAGAAAAGCTTCTTTTTCTGGCAAAACAGGATAAAATAGATATTCTTAAAGAAGATGTAGATTTAGGAGAACTCATAGAAGAAATAATAAAGGAGATGGAGGTTTTGCACCCTGGAAGTTCAATAAATTATAATGGGACCTCTCTTCATATAAGATCTGACAGGGGACTCTTAAAACATCTGGTAAAAAATTTAGTGGACAATGCCATTGTATACGGAAATGAAAAGATGGTGGATATTTCTCTGTGGA
>NZ_JBFHGC010000186.1:0-4872 GCF_041583315.1 Ilyobacter sp.
ATTATGGATAGCGCCTATAACCGTCGAGATCGGTGGTAGAGGATATGTCATCTTGTTCCTACTACTCTCTTCCTTTCTATAGTGTGCTTGACTCTGTTTTAATCTAACTTTTAGCACTCTCATAGGTTACACCCCATAGTATTCTTTTACTTCTGCCTTTAATTCATTAAAAAACTTTATTACACTAATAGGCATTAGTTTTTCCTTAATCTCTGTTTCATTATCAAAGTTCTCTCCATTTAACATTCCTACTTTATAACCAGAATTTATTCTTTCTTTAAAATCATCTGTTATTTGTAGTTTGTTTTCCCTTATTCTAACTACGTTTTCAAAGTAATGTGTCATTCTATTTGACAATCCACCTACTATAAATAATGGCTCTGCATTGTCTAAGTTTCCTCTCACTATTAGACTTAGATTTTCTACACCATCTAGTAGCATTTCCACTCTTTTAAATTTCTCTTCAGAACTAGCCTCTGTATCAAAATTCACATCTTTTCCTATCTTCTCTAGGTCAATTGTTATACTATATACTTTCATTCCTTTATCATATTCATATTGGTATGGCATAAGTCCGACCTTACCAGCATCTTTTTGCACATTCAGGTCATTATCTTTGGCATACTTACTAGCTAAAAATAGATTATTGTGAAATCTGTAGTCATTTGTCATAGGCTCCACTGCGATTGCATCAGTCATATAAAAGGAGCTATTCCTTACCCTCGTAAATCCACCGTCAGCCTTGGATGCTGTATTCATATAACCACCCTCAAGGGCTTTACAGTTTGCCACTGTGAGATTTTCATTTACTTCTTTTTGTGTTGCTCCGTCTACCTTAACCTTTAGATCTTTATACATGCCGCTCTGTTCCATTACAGCCTGTTTTATACTCTCTCTAGTTCTCATAGAATATGTTTTTCCATCCCTATGCAGCTTTTGTACACTTCCTATATTTCCCAATGATTCTCCATAGTTTGATGTCATATGTGCTACCACTGTCAATGTTAATGCTCTTTTACTCATTATTTATCCCCCTTAGACCCTTTATTCTCAGATTCATTAAGTGCATTAATAAATGCATAAGCCAAATTTTTATTTTCTTCAAAGTTATCAAATAGTTCATATGCAAAATCAAAAATTATTCCGGAATAATCTGACAATTTCATAAGTGTTAAATTGAATGCATCATAGTCTCTAAATGATATAGCACTAATAAGTTTATTTTTAAATGATTTCACCTTTTGTGAACCATTGCTTCTGCTATTTAGTGCATTTTTTACTGCCCATCCTGTTTTCCTTGCGTTTTCCAGTCTGTCCTTCATAGTCTCCCCATCCTCCAATTTATCTCTGTTTCTTTCTCTTTGTTCCTCTGATTTTAGAGTCTCATAGATATAAAAATTAACATCCACTAGGTTATAAACATTGGTTTCCATTTTAATTAGTTTTTCTATTAGTGTATCCAATTTATAGAGATTAAGTATAGCATTCACTACTTCATCCTCTACTTTTATATAATATTTGTCTGTCACTTTTATAGAAAACTGTATCCCCTTATACCTTTCTCCTATCTGCTTAAATATCTCAATACTCTCATCCCTTACATATATAGTTTCAAAATGATCATTATTTCTGTCTTTTTTAATGACTTCAACATCATAATCCACAAATGTAGCACTCTCCTGATTAAATTCAAATAGAGCACTCTTTACTTTACTTTGTTTTCCATCATATTCTTTCTTGGCCTTTAGAGTTCTCTGAAGCTTATTATAGGTGGACTCCAGTGTCCCTATATTATAATTATTGTTTATAAAAAAAGCTTCCCAGGTTGTTGTAAAAGCAAAAGGGATAAAGTCATACTCCTTATAGTCTTCCCAAACATATGCATTCATATCCTGCATATAGCCAGCGGATTTCCCCTTCTTTCCCATGTCTATACTATACCCATTTACTCTACAGGTTTTATTGCCATCGCTTAGAAAGCTATTAGGGTTGCAGAAATTTCTGTACTGGCTCATTCCATTTTTAAAAGTATTTTCTATAATATCATATCTGTTTTCTTCTAAGATTTTATCTATTTTATCCTTATCTGCAATAGTACATCCTTTAAAATATTTAGACATTACAGTATTTCCCTTAATTTTTTCATTAAATATTTTAAGCTCTACTTCATTTAGTTCTCTATCCTGAGAATCTTTTAGTAGATTTTTTAGTCTCGTATGGTGCATCTCTTCACTAAAGTGATGCTCTGCAAAATCTAGATATCTTTCCCTTGTAATATCTCCTTCGTTATATTCTATATAATCATCGTTTCTTTCAGCCCTATATTCTGTCTCTATGCCCTGGCTTTTTAAATATTCAAAATATTTTTTAATTCCCAATACACTGGCGGAACTCCTCCAGTCACCCATATGGAACCTTGTATCCAATTTTTTATTTTCTAACCTTTCCTTCATTATTCACCTCCTAATCCATAAATTCGAGCATTCCGTGTCCTAATGAAGTCTTAGAACCTATACCTCTTTTGTATAATCTATTTAATATCCTGCTGCTTGCCTTTATCATTATACTTCCTAGTGTTACTGGGTATTTTATGTCATAGTTTTTCACAATTGTTCTTTTAGTTTTCAGTCCTTGTATCTCTATTCCTTCCAATTCACTTTTAGGAAAATCATATCTCATTTGATAACATATATTTCTCTTTAGTATTTCTATTCCTTTTTTGTCAAAGTCGTGGTACCAGTCTGATTTTTCTTTCCTTTGTTCTCTAATAACTATTGGAGATAATATCTTAAATACGGCTATATTATCTTCTATTAATTTTTCTGTATTTGTCTTCACATTTGTTATTTCTAATTCATTTTCTCCAAATTGTATTTTTTTACCCTTACTTTTTTTTAGTGAATTAAGAAATATCCAACCTTCTTTCATACCATCTACACTAAAAAATATTTTTATATTTTCTGATTTCAGATATATTTTATCCTCTTTTATCTTTTCAATTATGATAAATGGAGAAAAAGTAAAATTTCTTGGTTTATCTTCATTATATATTTTTCCTCTGAGCCTATCTTCCATACTACTCTTTATAACAGACAGTATTTTTCTTTTATAGTCTGTAGTAATTACCTTGTTTTTAAATCGTCCTTCTACTTCAAATCTCATTTTTCACCTCGTCTAATATATGTTTTTTATCCAATATTTTGATGATTTATGGCTTGAATCTAATTAAACTTTACTTTTGTTATCTCCCAATATTTTAATTGTATTCTTATAGCAAGTTTTTATATAAATTTTTTTTTACCTGAAAATTTCATTATTCATTTCAATGTTTAGGTTATCAACTTCAATTATACCTGATTATACAAAGGAAGTATATACTAAAGTATATTTGTTAACATGAATTAATTTAAAAATTTAAATTGTCTAAAATATATTTTAGGAAGTAAACAAAAAAAGATCAAACTGTAAAGTCTAATCCTTTTAAGGGAAATATTTTTTTCTGGGTGAGAAAAAAATTGAAATTAATGCTTAAAAATATAGCTGTTGCATGTCTGATATTTAATATACAATCTTTCTTTTCCTTTAATAAAAAATATATTTATTATATAGGCAGGGATTTCTCCCTACTCTAATTTAATAAGTGGATTTCTAAATATTTACAAGCATTAACGAGACTTGGATCTTTACTTTTGTCTATGATGTATTGAATATATTTTTTATCAGATTCAAATATTTCTCCCAGTGTTTTACCTGTATATTTTCCAAAGGTAAGTTCAAAAGTTTTAGCTCTTTGAAGTTTATCCTGATGGGATTCTTTTACAGCATTAGAATCTTCAGTTGGAATGCTACCTTTGTCTTCATTGGATATCTTCGGAGTAACTGCAAATTCATATCCTTTACCTCTCTGTTTTATAGGAAACCACTGGTTTCTAACATCATAAAGATATCTTCCTATCCCCCATCCTGAAGCTGCCACTCTCTTAAATGCTGATGATATTCCCACTTTTATAGCTTCGTAATCTGTTACCTGAGCTCCGTCCTGTTTCTCTATCCATTCTCCATTTATCCTTAGGGACATAGAGCAAAGGAAGCCACCATGGACTTCCTTGTATGATACCTGCCAATTGTTGAAACTAACAACTTCATCCAGCCTGTTCTGTATAGCTCTGGCTTCTACATAGCAAAGTGCCAGGCCCATTGTTTTATCTGAATTAGTTGCTCCCACACGAAATTCTAGCTTATCTTCTTTAAAGGGAGCTTTAAGTTCTTTCATAATCTGATCTATAGTCTTATTCATTTTTATACCTACCTTTCATATTTAAGTGTAAACATTTCCATAACTTCATCCATACATCCAGATATTCTTATCTGTTCCATAAGATCTCCAACATCTTCTGATATATATAATTGGGTATTCTCTTTAATATAGTCTATAATTTCCTCTCTATCTATTCTTTTGAGAAGTTCCGAACTCTCCACTCTGCTCTCCACAAAGATAGATAAATCTTTAGATTCCTCTTCTATTTTTATCTCCAAGGCTTCCCAAAGAGTATCTGAATCAGCAGTGTAAAGAGTGTCACCAATTTCTATTCTGTCCTGCTCTGTGATAGTGTTTCTTATGTAATCTAATATAAGTTTTCTATCCATATTTTTTAGCATTTCTACTGGATCAAATGTTATCTGTATATTCATAGTTCCTCCTGTTCTTTAGATACATTAGTAAAAGGTTATATACCATAAGTGGGATGACAATCTAGCCCAGTAAATTCAATACTCATAAGAAAAAACAACTATCCAGTAACTCTTTTTTTCTTCCTCTGTTCTTATTGCAAAAATCTTCTCATTCTTATATTTTTTATGTAATCTATACTC
>NZ_JBFHGC010000187.1:0-4867 GCF_041583315.1 Ilyobacter sp.
ACATATCCGTTTTTTCTCAGTTTACAGGCAGGACATTCTCCGCATCCGTTTCCGATTATTCCGTTGTAGCAGGTGAGGGTCTCGTTTTTTATTATATCAAGGACTCCCAGATCATCTGCCATCTTCCATGTCTCAGCCTTGTCTAGCCACATAAGAGGCGTCTCCACTACAAACTGATAGTCCATAGCCAGGCTTAGGGTTGTGTTGATGGACTTTATAAAGATATCTCTGCAGTCCGGATAGCCGCTGAAGTCACTTTGGGACACACCTGTAATTACACGGTTGATATTTCTCTGCTTGGCGAATATAGAGGCAAAAGTCAGAAAAATCATATTTCTTCCGTCTACAAATGTATTTGGAAGTCCGTCTTTGGGAGCATCCTTGTCCACTTTGATATCTGTCCTTGTAAGTGCATTGGGAGCCAGCTGGCTTAGAAGTCCCATATCCAGGATATGGTGTTCCACTTCATATTTTTTACATATGTCCTGAGCACACAGGAGTTCCAGTTCATGCTTCTGTCCATAATTAAATGATAAGGCTATAACCTCTTTGAATTTTTTCTTTGCCCAAAACAGAAGAGTAGTACTGTCCTGCCCTCCGCTAAAAACTACGACGCATCTCTCTTTATCTATTATATTCTGCATCAACAATTTCCTCCTATGATCTGTAAAGTTCCATAAGTCTGCTATAAAGTGCTTCTTCTGATTTAAATCTTCCTCTGAGGGTGGTAGTGATAGTTTTGGTTCCTGGTTTTTTTATTCCTCTGGTAGTCATGCAACCATGTTCACCCTTTATGATTACAGCGACGTCATCGCTTTGGGTCACTTTTTGAATTATCTCTGCTATATCTTTACCTATTCTTTCCTGAAGCTGAGGCCTTCTGGAAACCATATCTGCTATTCTGGCTATTTTGCTGAGTCCGATTACCTTTTCCTTTGGGATGTATGCCACAGCTACAGTCATGTTGTACATGAGTGAAAGATGGTGCTCACAGTGAGAAAAGATATCGATATCCTTCATGAGAACCATATCACTCCCTGGCTCTGTGTAAATATCCTCTTCGTCAAAAGTAACCCCGTACATCTCTGCTATATCGTCATTTGTATAGGCAAGACCCAAAAATATTTCGGCGTACATATTTGCTACTCTTTTGGGAGTGTCGATAAGTCCTGGTCTGTCAGGATTGTCTCCTAAGGCTTCTAATATTCCTCTTATGTGTTCCTCTATTTTTTTCTTATCTATTTTTTTCATTATACACCTCTCTCTTCTGGGCTCCATATGATTTTATGAAGCTGTATTTGCAGCCTCACCCTGTTCATTTTATTTGCCTTCATAAACTCTACAATGACTTCTGGGTTTATATCTCCATATATTGGACTAAAAAACAGATTACATGTCTCTGTCAGATGAAAATTATCAATTATTTCTTTGGCCTTAAAAAGATCCTGCTCACTTCCAACTACAAATTTCACTGTGTCGTATTCTGTGAGGGTATCAAAATTATCCATGAGCATACTGTCTTCCATTTGGCTTGAAGCTCCCTTATAGTCCATGGTGAAAGATAATCTTTTTCCGTGATCTTTTCTGAAATTCTCTATGGCCACGCTGCCGTTTGTTTCAACCTCTATACAGAGGTCTTCATCCTCCATGAGAAAATCAATAAGCTCCCCTATACCATCTTGAATAAGCGGCTCTCCCCCGGTTAGGGTTATATTCTCCACTCCTGTACCTTTTATATAATCATAAATCTCTTCCTTGCTCATAGGTTTGAAAGATACATCAGCCTCATTTGCCCACATGGTATCACAGTAGCTGCATCTCAGATTGCATCCTGCAAGCCTTATAAATACCGCCAGTTCTCCGGATTTTTTACCTTCACCGTTTATACTGACAAATGTCTCCACAACTTTATAATTCATCCTATACTCCCTGCCTTTCGTATATTGCACAGTTGGTAGGAGTTTCATAAACATATATTCTTTTTACTCTGTATCCTGTACTTTCCAGTTCTTCATAGAATTTTTTTGCAAATCTTTCTGCCGTTGGTCTGAAATCTACCTCTATAATATTGAAACCGTCTTCCTTTAAGAATGTAAGAGTTTCTTTTCTCATGGAATCCGTTTCTATAATGAGAGAGTGGTCATAATAATCCACCATTTTTTTTATATCTCTTTTTAGGTCACCGAAATCCACTACCATGTCTCTCAACTGTCCTTCAAGAAAAAGATTTTCTCCCTCTACCTCAGCTACGACTCTCCATCTGTGACCGTGGATATTGGAGCATTTACCGTCGTATCCTTGTAGAAAATGAGCACTGTCAAAATGGTGCTCTGCTGTCAATATATACATCTGTTCCTCCGTTATTTTTTCATATGGTTGTGTGCAAAATAGCAGCACCCTATGGCTCCGTTGAACTGAGGGTCATCTACCTCTGTTATTTTATCATAGTCATTTTTCAGATAATTTTTAATGGCTTCATTCTGAGCCACCCCGCCTGTGACCACAAGGTTTCTACCACGAAACTTTGTGAGCATGGGTTTTAGTCTCCTGTACATAGAGTGATTTACACCGGCACAGAGTCTTTCTAGAGATACCCCTTCAGCGATACACCCTATGAGTTCAGACTCGGAAAAAACTGCGCAGGTTGAGTTTAATTCCACAGGATTTTCATGGTGTCTTGATAACTCCTCTAAGGGAGTTTCCAGTACTGCACACATATTTTCCAGATATCTTCCGCATGAAGCGGCACATTTGTCGTTTAGGTCAAGGTCAGTGGATATCCCCTTTTCCACCCTGACTACCTTGACGTCCTGTCCTCCTATATCCAGAAGGATAAAGTCCTTCAGACCACTCTGGAAGGAGGCTCCGTAGACATGTGCTTTTATTTCGTTTATAGGGGTGAACGTTTCCAGGTCTGTGTTGTTACGGCCGTACCCAGTTGATACCGCCCTGTCCACTTTGTCTATTCCCAGTTTTTCAAGGTCTACCTGGATTTTTCCGTCGTAAGTGCAGTAGTCTCTGTAAAATGATACTGTACTCACTTTGAGTTTTTTCAAAAGTCTCATGTCTTCCATGATGACTATTTTTACCTCTCTGCTTCCTAAATCTATACCTACAACCTTCACTTTTTTCCTCCGTCAATCTTCAAATCTAAAAGCATATCAAGGAATGCCTCCAGACGAAGTTTTGTCCTGGCATCTAGTATGTTGAGCTTGTCTCCCTCTATATTCATCACAGGGATATCAAGTCTTTCCTTCAAGATGATGTCCTCTATTGCCCTGTGGCAAAATGCCTGGGTATAGTGAATTATTCCGTCGAGTTTTCTGAGTCTCACCTGCTCCAAAATATCCTTCAGTCTGTATTCGATATCATAGGGATAGGTGTAGTCATAATATTGTTCAAAGATGTTTTCCGCCTGTAATGCTCTGGGAAACGCAAATTCCCTCTGAACTTCATTATATACAAACCTGGCATCAAATTTTTCTACAAAATGATGAAGGTCTCCCTGCATAGGAGGTACTCCCAGGTATCCCAGCCTGAGTTTTTTCGGGTTTTTTTCTCTTTTTTCTATTTCCGATATTTTATCTTTCAGAAAAACCCCGTATTTTTCCATATCTCCGTCAAAATCACTGAGACAAAGCTGTAAAATATGGTTTTCAAAGCCATCGGCTTTTTCCTCAAGATAGGTCATCTCATCCAGTTTTATGGCATCTTTTCTAAGGATATTTATATTTTTTCTTACCTTTTCCACTTCTTCTGAAGAGACCCCGAAAAGGTCCATAAATTTACTTATCTCTCTTTTTACAGACTCTCTGGTGTGAGAATGTGGGAATGCAAAGGGATGTCCTTTTACCCCTTTACTCTTCAACACTTCTAAAAGGACCTTTGTATTTGAGCAGTCTCCCTCTGTTACCCCGATTATCTCGGTGATGTTGTTTTCCAGGCACGCACCGTAAATACCCTTTATCCAGGCACACATACTCTTTGGAAAACCGTCTTTTTCTGCTATATCTATATATTTATTGTAATCTGCAGAAGTGATAAAAAGATTGTTTAGGTCTATAGGGGTATACCCTGCAGCCATAAGAACTTCTACAGGCACTGTTGTTGTTATTCCTATTTTCTTCATGTGACTCCTTTCTGTGGAAAATAAAAAAAGGCAGAAAATTCTGCCCTAGACAAACGAAAACTTAGTTCTTGAGATTTCTCAAAAACTTAGCCCTAGTTTTGTTTAGAGACAGGATGGTACAAATAAACTGTCTTTTATCTTGATTTTATGGCTTATTATATCACGTTTTCTGATAAATATGAAGTGGGAAAAATCCTCAGTTTCATTAAAAAATAAGATGCATCTTTCCCTAAAATTCAATCCAGGATTTTTTTATGCTGCTCTACTGGACACACTACCAATATTTTTTATCTTTTTTTTATAAATTTAACAACTATACATACTGTGAGATTGCTATTTCTTAAAATTATTCATGCCATAGAGCTGACATAGGTGTGACATAAACTTGACATAGAGATGCCGTAAATTGTTAATAGAATTGCTTAAACAGGTTGTTTGTTGGATATCCTTAAAGATAAGTATCCAGAAATTTTTATCAGCTTTTCACATTCTCTGCATAACACAATTCTAAACAAAAGACCATTAGAACTTTAAAAATATGAAAGGAATAAAATTATGAAAAAAATTCAGGATTGCCGATTTTCAGTTCAGCTTTTATGCTTAATTTTAACAGCACTATCATTTTCCATAAGTTTTAAATTTACACTTTTATTAATTCTGACTCTCACATTTTTTACAGGGGTATTCTACTGTGGTTGGATATGTCCATTTGGGTTTATACAGGATTCCTTTGATCAT
>NZ_JBFHGC010000188.1:0-4859 GCF_041583315.1 Ilyobacter sp.
ATCAGGTAGCTCTAGGAGAAAAGGTATATACCGAACTTCTTGAAGCAGGAATAGATACGGTGCTAGACGACAGAAATGAAAGACCTGGATTTAAGTTTAAAGATGTAGATCTTATAGGATTCCCTTTTAAAGTTGTTTCTGGAAAACAGGCAGAAGAAGGTATTTTGGAAATCAAGATAAGAAGAACCGGTGAAACAATGGATGTAAAAGCTGAAGATGTAGTAACTACAATCAAAGAATTAATGAAAAAATACTAATATAAAAACAGCAAGAGACGGCTTTATGCCGTCTCTTTTTATACCTTACTTAATTATGAAGATATAAAAAATATAATCGTAACAATTTCTGAAAAATAAAAAGACCTGTAAATTACAGATCTTTTCATAAGTTTATCCCATTAGTTTTTCCATTATCTCATCTGGAATATCAAAGTTTGAATATACATCATCTACATCATCAATATCTTCTAGAGCTTCGTAGAGATCAAAAACTTTCTTCGCCGTATCCTCGTCTGTTATTTCTACCCGGTTTTCAGGGATCATTGTTACCTCTGCTTCTTCATACTTGTATCCAGCTTCCACAAGGGAATCCAAAACAGACTGGAAATCTGCAGGAGATGTAATTACTTCATAAGTCTCTCCTTCAAGCTTCACATCCTCTGCCCCGGCTTCTAGTGCAGTCATCATAAGTTCCTCTTCGTCTATTCCTTCAGACGGTATTGCTATAACTCCGTTTTTATTAAACATCCAAGCTACAGCTCCGTCGGCTCCCAAATTTCCGCCTTTTTTGGAAAAAGCAGATCTTACTGAAGCTGCCGATCTGTTTTTATTATCAGTTACCACCTCTACTATAAAAGCCGTTCCTGATGGCCCGTATCCCTCATATCTTATCTCTACATACTCTACACCTTCGAGTTCCCCGGTACCTTTTTTTACTGCTCTATCTATATTATCTTTTGGCATGTTTCCTGCTCTTGCTTTCTCTAGGGCCAGTCTCAGTCTAGGGTTGAAGTTTATATCCCCTCCGCCTTCTTTTGCAGATATTGTCAGCTCTTTTCCAAGTTTTGTGAATAATTTTGCTCTTTTCTTGTCTTGAGCTCCTTTTCTATGCTTTATATTAGACCATTTACTGTGTCCTGCCACGATAATACCTCCCGATTTTATATGAAATTCACTAAATATTTTATCACATCATTTTCCATTTTTCAACCTAATGAGAACTTGTTAATTTCTATGCCATAAAACATCAAAATTTTATTTTTAAAGATACAAAACAGCCCTGCAGATGCAGGACCGGTTTTCAAAGCTCACTTTTTATCATTTTCAGATCATTCCAGAATTCCACAGCAGGCCTGGCTTTTTTCCCGTCTACGCCTCTCACACGTTTCACATATCCCGGGTCATAGGTAGGAATGACTTTTATATCCCCTTCCCAGTTGTAGACTTTCCCTCTTATACTTGATATATTTGATTCTTCTTTAAGAAGGACACTCACCACTTCCGGTCCCAATGCCACTATTATTTTTGGTTTTATAAGGGCGATCTGCATGTCTAGATACTCTTTCATAACCCCCTGTTCCTCTTCAGAAAGCTCTCTCCATTTGAGAATGCTTTTGGAAAGGTTGGTTATATAGTATTTTTCAGGAGACAGGTCTGCCAGATCACATAATTTTATAAAAAATTCTCCGCTGGTTCCCGGAAGAACCCTCATAGTTTCATCTTCAAAAAGGTCGGGATCATCCCCTATAAATAAAATTTCACCCCTTGTGTTCCCTCCTCCTAGAAGGATTTTCTTATCTTTTGTTCCGTCTAATCTGGGTATTTTCATCCCGCCTAAGTCAAACTTCAGCTCTTCCCACAATTCTCTAATCTCCAATTTCATCACCACTATACCTTAAATATATTTGTATTCTTTTCCTGATACGCTATCTCAATCTCCACATCTATACACTGCCTCTGAAGTTCCTCTCTCACAGTAGCCATAGCCATTTCGTAGGTATTGCTGTCCCGGCTCACATGAGCTAGATATACTTTTTCCAGCCCAGGGTGGTTTATGTCCCCTATGAACTTGGCAGCATCGATATTCGAAAGATGGCCGTTCCTTCCTTTTACCCTAGCCTTTAGATCCCACGGGTAGGAGCAGCTCATGAGCATCTGATAATCATAGTTGCACTCTATTACTACTATGTTCACATCCTTAAAATGATCCCTTACTATATTATTTATATAGCCTATATCTGTGGAAATAGCCAGTTTTTTCCCCCGGCTGTTTTCTACCTTAAAACCTATTGTTCTTTCAGCATCATGCATAACATCAAAAGGAGTTACCTTCACAGTGTTTCCGAGATTAAATTCTCCATCGATTAGCATTAAATTTTCACCAGAGATCTTACCCAGCTTTTCTGTACAGGCCTTATAGCTCTCAGGAGTTATATATATAGGGATATTATATTTTCTAGAGAGAACTCCGGCTCCCAATATATGGTCAAGATGTTCGTGAGTTATGAGCAGAGCCCCTATCTCCTCTATTCTTTCCCCTATAAGTTGCATTTTTTCTTTCAATTTTTTACCGCTAAAACCTGCATCAACCAAAAATTTAAATCCGTCAACTTCGAGAAAGGTAGCATTTCCAGAGCTTCCGCTTCCCAGTATAGATATTTTCATATAATTCTTCCCCTCTAAACTCCTACTCAAAAAATAAAAAAAGTAAGTAGGGTTACTACTTACTATATATTAAGATTTTTATTTTGTCAAACTGTGAAATCCCAGAAAAATCAATCTCTGAAAGATATAGCATCCCCAAAAGCACAATGAGTCTAACAGTAGTTATAGCCGCTCCTCCTGTTAAATATTTTCTCCAGTGTCTTAAAAGTCTCATCAAGGTAGTGGGTTTTTAGTCTTATTCTTTTATTTTCAAGGGAAAAGGTTACTACAAAGAGGTTATCATTTTTTTCAATGTCACACTCTAAAATTATCGTGTCAAAAGAGACCAACCATTTTTCATTTTTTATTCTGATTTTCAAAACACCCACCACCCTTAAGAGTTATCTATATTTATATATAACTAGTATAGTCTCGTTATCTATGTTTGTCAATAGGTTTGTTTTGTTTATCTCTAAAAATCTATAAAAACTTGAAAATATACTGGAAAAATACTATACTTAACTATAAGTATGTATAAGGAGATGAGAGTATGGATTTTAAAAAATTCCTTAAAGATAGAAGAAACAAACTGGGATATAGTCAGAATAAGTTTGCAAAATCAATCGGTATAACCCAGTCATATTTTAATACCATCGAAAGAGGAGAAGTAAAAAACCCCCCTAGCGTAGAGGTCCTAGACAAAATAGCAGAGGGACTCCAGCTAGATGAGAAAGAAACCGAGATCCTGAAATATCTCGCTGCCTTAGAGAGAACTCCAAATATTATAATGAAGGAGCTTTCAAAACTGAAAAAAGAGCTGACAGAGGTTGAAACTATAAAGGGAAATACCGACCTTAAGGAAAGTCTCACATTGACAAGGGCAATACCTGTGTATGAGAGAATCAGCGCCGGTATAGGGGCTATAAACGACGGAGAAGTGACAGATTACCTGTCTATCCCGGGAATAAAAAACGCCCAGGAAGTCTTCGCTGTAAATGTATGGGGTGACTCTATGGAGCCAAACATAAAAGACGGATCGGTCATCATATGCAGAAAAGATGTGGAGATAAGAGACGGAGAGATAGGAGCATTTTTACTAAATGATGAAGCTTATGTCAAAAGAATAAAAGTTAGCAGTCAGTATGTAGCCCTCATGAGTGACAACCCGAACTATCCTCCTATTTTTATCGGCCCCGGAGAAAATCTAGTAGCAGTGGGAAAAGTAATAAAAGTCTTGAGCGACATATAAAAAAACAGGTATTCAAAACCGGACTTACCTCTTAGGAGATAATTAATCCAATTTTGAATGCCTGTCTTTTATTTACCCGCTACAGTAGATTTATTGTGTATCGTCGCATGCGAGTATTTCCAATAAAAATATAAGGTGTAGCTTCAGAATACTGGCTCTCAGTTATTCCAGCTTGATCCCATTCCTAATAAAGAGCCTATCATTTAAAATATTTTTTGTCAATAAATAACCTTATTTTTAAATTAAAAAAAATAAATTGACATCTTAAAAGTTAGAAACTACAATGGTTTATGAACTTAGTGTTCAATTTTTTTATTCCACAAAATACAGCAATCATTTTTAGGAGGATTTAATGAATAAAAATCAAAATAGTCTTTTGGCAGACAGTTCTCTTCTGCTGGTGGCCGTTATATGGGGATCGGGATTCACAGCCACCCAGATGGCACTGGACAGCGGTTTTCTACCTTTGACCACTATGGCTCTGAGATTTGGAATGGCAGCACTCTTGATGAGTATTATCTTTATAAAAAAACTTAAAAAAATTAACAGAGAAGATATAAAAGCCGGTTCAGTAGTTGGTTTTTTTCTTTTTACCGCATTTGCATCTCAGACAGTGGGGCTGCAATTTACTACTCCTTCAAAAAATGCCTTCCTCACAGCCACCAACGTGATTTTGGTTCCATTTATTTACTGGTTTATGACCAAAAAGAAACCTGATATTTACTCTGTCATAGCTGCTTTCATATGTATTTCAGGTATAGCCTTTATCTCTTTGGGGAAAGATCTGACCCTCGGTATAGGGGATTCTCTTTCTCTTCTTTGTGCCCTGTTGTTTGCCTTTCATATCAGCTCCACCGGTTTTTACAGTCAAAAGGTAGATACCACCGTGCTCTCTGTGACTCAGATGTGGTTTGCAGCTGTTCTTTCCTTTATAGGTTCCTTTTTTACAGAACCTTTTCCGCAGGTGG
>NZ_JBFHGC010000189.1:0-4838 GCF_041583315.1 Ilyobacter sp.
ACTTAATTGTTTTTAAATTCGCTCCCTCTCTCTTTAGAAAATTTTGGTTTGCCCAAGATTCATTTTTATCCTTGGGGAGATCCATTTATTAAATTAGAGCAGGGATTTTTCCCTGCTCTAAGAGTCTGTTTCAAGTTTTGTGTAAATTATCAATTTTTAAATACCTGTTTATATACTGAGTACGCCTCCATAAAGGTTGGAAATCCTACTGTGGGAATAAGTAAGAGAAGAGTCTGCTTTATTTCCTCTTGAGAAGCTCCTGCATCAGTAGCTTTCCTAATATGAGTCTCTAGAGCTCTCATATGACTGCTAGATGCTGATATAGCTATTTTTATGAGCCACCTCTCCTTTTTACCAACAGGTCCACAATCCTCATGTATTAGCCTTCCTAGTTCCTCATATTTTGAGTTTACCTCTGGAAATTCCTCTTTAAAACGGGTATATAACTCATGAGTATTTTTCATTAAATAACCTCCTTTTTTTTAAGTATATACTAGAAATCTTTTTATCTTCCTGTACTTATTTGAGATAAACTTTTTAATTTTTTACTTAGGTGCCCTATTAACTACAAAGGTTGGTCGTTTCCTGTTAGTTATTCATACCCTGTTTTCTTTGATCACGGAATGCTATTTCAAATTATTTACGATGTTCTAAACAACAAGACAGTGAACCGTCTGAAATGAAAAACGCCCCAAGATATATTCTGGGGCGAAACAGAGTATTTTATTTGATTTTAAAATATTAATTCTGTTAAAACTGCATAAAATGGTATGGTTATAACTACTAAAATAGTAGAAAGGCCAACGAGTTTAGATGCCTCCTTGGGGTGTTTGTTGTAATATCCGCTTAGGATTGCTACATTTGTCATTAGTGGCATAGTGGTTTGTATAAAATATACTTTTTTCAAAAGTATAGGAAGATGTAGAAAACCGTCGGCTATTTTTATTATTATAAAGGCTATAGCCGGAGCTATAATAAATTTTGAAATCAAACCTATTACGGATTCAAAGTCTGGTTTCAGGGATTTTATTCCCTGGTTGTATATAGAGGTTCCTAGATAAAGCATGGAAAGAGGAGTAGTCATTCCACCGATATATTTCAGATAAGTTGCCATAAATCCAGGAATAGGAACTTTGAAAAACAATAAAAATATTCCTATGAACATTGCTGTAGTGGTAGGAGTCAGTAGTTTTTTTAAACCATCTTTTATACTGCCTCCTTCTCGTACACAGTATAAACCATAAGTCCAGAAAAAAGTAGTACTGGCAAAGTAATAAAGGAAAATATAAGGGATACTTTCATCTCCAAAAAGAGCTATATTCACAGGGAGACCTATAAATATAGTGTTCGCAAATATAAATGAAATTTGGAAAAGTGCTTTTCTTTTTATATATTTGCTGAGGATAATAATATTAGATACTATTATCAAAATAATAATTATTGCAAAAGACAAACCCAGCCATTGGACGGAATCTATAAGCTCATCTCTTGTAAACCGCCCAGTAAGACCTTGTATTATCAGTGCTGGAAGACATATTTTTAATACAAGTTTTGAAAAAAGTTTATTACTTTCCTCTCCTAATATATCCTTGCTTGTTAAAAAACATCCAGTCCCGACCATTAACATTACAAGTATAACACTGCTTATTATTCTCTCCAAATGTCTCACTCCTAAAATATTTTAAATAATTATATGCTATTATCTTAATCCATCTTCACATTTGGATTCATCTTTTGTTAAACCACCTACTCGAGGATGTGGTCTTCCGCAATTTGTGATTGCTAGAATCACTACTATTTCATCACCTCTTGGAGCATCAGGGATTCTGACTTCCATAGCATCAAAATGAGATCTTACAAATGCTGCATCTTTATAGTGTAGAGGAACATCTATTGTACATCCTGGATACCCCATTTTCTTGGAAGAAGGAATAATTGCTTTTCCTCCACCAACTTCGTCACGAAATGGTTTTCCTAATTTTGGATGTAATATACTAGCAGCATGTTCTAGCTCACCGTTTCCACCTACAATTGCAGCTTTTCCGTAACTTTCAACTTCATCTATTTCTATTCCAGCTGCTTTTAGTGCTTTTTTTGTAAGTACAGGTGCTATTTCAACACTCCATTCAGTTAATTCAGATAAATCTTCAACATATTTTCCTGCAAAAGGATTTTTAATAATTACTGCAGCAGCAGATCTTTTATTGACTTTTCCTTCGATAGATTTTTGCCCATCTATCATAATCTCTTCTACAAAGGTACAAAACTTTCTAATCTTAATATTCATAAACTCCTCCTGGGTTCTAATCTTTATTTTTAATATAATTGATATTATCCGGGATCATTACAATTTCATCTTTGACACATAATAATGCTCCTTTTATTATCCCTTTTTCATATAACTTTTCTGCAGCATTTACCCCGTTCAATAATGCTTTATAAATCTTTTCTTTAGATATATCACCGACACTTAGTGTAACCAATTGACCAGGAATGTCAGTCCCTGAATCAATTTTTTCTGCAAAACAACGGGTAATTTTTTCATCTTCAACATTGGTCATATTACCTAAATATGTTGCACAGGCATCTGCAATAGCAGCATTACCAGCCAATACAACGGAGGCCGTTGCAATGCCTTTTGTAAAGCTTCTCCCTCCCAATCCACTGGTGCAGACTCCTCCGATATTCATATCATTGGTGATTGTCATTACTAATTTAGTTTTACTTAAATCTCGATTTAAAGGAATACCAATTTTTACTGGATCACCACTTATGTCTCTAAATGCTATATCTCCACCATTATTGATTATAACTCTAGTTGCACCTAAATCTATGGCTTTCTCTAAGGCTATATCTGAAAAAGAACCGGCTACAGCCCCTAATACATTTATAGTTTTATCTCCACACTTATCTATAGCTGTAATCATTTTATTCAAAACTCCAGGGTATTCTGCCTTAATCTTTTTAAGAGATTTCATGTCTTTTAATTCAGGCATATATTTCAATAAATTTTCTAATTCACCAATAATATATTCTGCAACCTTAAATGCTATATCGGAACTTCTTCTAGAATTAATTTTTATATCTAAAGTCATCTGAATTGGTCCGTGATTTATAAAAACCCTTTTATCTTCTAATTCCTGAATCATAATTATCCCTCTAGATTTAATTTTTTTAGTAATTTTTCTTTTGTCATAATTTCTTTAACATGACCACCAAGTTGTTCATATTTGTCTCGAGTCATTGTATATTCAATAGGTGCTACAGTTGCCGGTGTAGGAACCCAGGTTGTTGACTCAGGAACCATTTTTTCCACAGCGACCATAAAGTTTATTCCACCTCCTGGTAAAATAAATGTTGGTGCTCCTGCCACAGTCATACGTACTTCGTCATTATGTATGGCATCTGTAAGCTTCTTAGGAAAGTTTGTTACGCCAGCTCTAGCACTTCCACCTGTTCCACCTGTATAAATAACTGAAACTTTTGCTTCTTCACAAGTTTCTGAAATAAGTCTGACTGAATCAATTACTTCTTCAGTCAAAGGTATCTCTTTTACACTTCCATCCTGTTGCACTTCTAAGAGTGTAGCTTTTTGTCCTGTAGTTTCAGTTACTAATATTTTATATCCTATTTTTGCAATATTCATATCAATGGATTTTACGGCATCTAATGGATTGGTTATATTTGTTCCTCCCCATCCGTGACCGTGTTCACCAAAATATCGTCCTCTTGTACTTTTAGTTCCTGTTGGAACAACACCACTATATTCCATGCCAACCTCTTCACCGGCAAAATGATCAGAGAGCAATCCGATTACATGATAATCAAGAATAATTGCCTCATCGACTACTTTACACAAGTTTCTTGCAAACATACCAATAGTAGCACTTCCGCATCCTACTCTCATTAGTTTTTCTTTTTTACCATTTATAATTGGAGATTCCCCTTGTTTGATTTCTATAGTACTTCCCTGTTCAATTTTTAGTAATACCATTCTTCCGTTTGCAAGGTCTACAATTGTCTTAGCAACTATGAATCCGTCATTACCATTACTTAATAGATTTGCTCCACCTATAGTAAGCATTTTGGATCCGTACTCTTCAGTGGTAACCATACCTACTACTTTACCATCTCTTTTTACTTTTGACCCTTCTTCCCCTATATGCATATTAGTATCAATTTTCACCTTAACTCCGCTATAGCTTAGCGGTGCTTCTGTCACAACAGTCACAACATCCACTCCTTCTACATTTTCTTGAACTATAAAGGGTGCTGGACGACAACAGGGATAGCTAGTTCCGCTTCCCACTGCAGTAATGACAGGCTTATATGGAAGATTTTCTTTTTCCGGTATTGTTGTGATAGTCTCAACTACCAGTTTTCTGTTTCTTACAATGTTATCATCTATATTCGTATATCTTTTACATGCACCAGTCATACCCAATGGTATTGAACAGTTTACCGGGCAATTAGTGCATTTTGTAGAATTATTATTTTCTTCTGTTGTTTTTTCTATAGCTCCAAAGGGACAAATTCTTGAACATATGCCGCAACTAACACAACTATCCTTTAGTATAGCTTTTTTATCCAACATATCAATTGCAGATATAGGACAATTATTAGCACATATTTTACAACCTTTACATTTTTCCAAGTCTATTTTAATCATAATTCTCTCCTTTTGGATTTTTCCTAACATATCTCTAACTCCAACCAAACCTAAATTCCTTTATACATTAAAGTATTAAGAAATAGTTGGCTTATTTGTTGCTGGAGGAGTGTTCCTGCTCTTTGTAAACATAATCTCTCCGTCTATTATTACTGTTGTAATTCCCGGC
>NZ_JBFHGC010000190.1:0-4778 GCF_041583315.1 Ilyobacter sp.
ACTCTTATAAATTCTCATAAGTAACTTAATTTATAAGAGTATTAGAACCAAAAGATTTAATCACCAATGAAAATCAATAAATGAGAAAAAAATCAGAGAGGGGAGGTTTGGAAAAATGAAAGATAAAAATAAAATGCTTTTAATCTTAGGATCAATGGCTTTTTTAGCCAATGGAGACAATTATGCTGCCGCTCCTCTGCTTATTAATATATCAAAAGATTTAAACCTTACAGTAAGCACAGCTGCCATGTCAGTTACTGCATATATGCTGGCATTTGGTGTTTTTACTTTATTATTCGGGCCTTTGTCTGACAGGTTCGGTAAAGTAAGAGTAATAAATACTGCAGCAATAGGGACAGCTATATTCAGTATTTTAGGGGCTACAACATTCAATTTATCCTCACTAATATTTTTCAGGTCAATGAATGGTGCTTTTGGAGCCGGTATCTTTCCTGTGACAATAGCACTGATCGGTGAAAGTTTTGATCCTGAAGACAGGCAAAAAGCTCTGGGAAAACTAATGGGATTTATGTTCCTAGGAGCAGCCACTGCAAGTGCCCTAGGAGGAGCAATAGCATATTTTGGATCATGGAGAATAGTTTATCTCATATACGGAGTGGGAGAGCTCATTCTGGCCATAATGATGCTTAAAATACTAGAAAGAGATAAGCCGGTGGTAGATAAGCTTAATTTTTTCTCGGCATATAAAAATGCACTTACCAATTATAGATTTATGAGAACAGTTTTGATGGTCTTCTTAGTTGGATTCAGTGTATTCGGTAGCTTTACATATTCAGGGAAACTAATCCAGGAGCTGACCGGCTATAATATTCTCAGTGTCGGGCTGATACTCTCTATATTTGGTATAGGAACCGTTATAGGGGGTAAAATTGCACCTGAAATGAGAAAAATTCTGAAGCATGGTTTTCTGGTAACTAGCGGGCTGATAGGTGGTCTGTCAATGTTTGTATTATCTGTATTTAAAAATATATGGATATTATCCCTTGGTCTTTTAGGTTTTGGCCTTGCCTTTGTCTGCATACAATCGACATTAATTTTGATGGCACAGGAAAAACTTCCTAAAATGAAAGGGACAGCAATGTCAGTAGTGTCCTTCAACCTATTTGTGGGAGGAGCAATCGGAACATCGGTCAGCGGACTCGTTATGGAATCCTATGGAATTACAAAAATATTTCACAATAATTCTTACATCATTTTAACAGTGGGAATATTGACATCTATATTTGTTGCACGGTTCGAAATGAGAAAAAACAATTCTACTGTGACATAATCTCGAATATTAAAAAACTAAATTCCGGGGGATAACTTGCTAAAAAAATAACCTTTTTTGCCAGACATAATGCCCCCTGTCCCATTAAAATTAAGATGATTTTAGAATCAAAAAATTTAGTCACGAATAAAAAACAATAAAAGAGAAAAAAATTAGCACGAATAATAAAAAACCTTTTGACACATAGGTCACTGCAAAAAATAACAGAACTTTTAAATTCAATTCTTTAATTATAAATAAAAGAGAGATTTAAATTAAATAATATTCGTATAAAAGGAGTGATAATATGAAAATAGAAATTTGGTCTGATTTTGTATGCCCATACTGTTACCTGGGTGAAAAAAAACTAGAAAAGGCTCTTGAAACCTTTGATGATAGAGAGAATATTGAGATAATCTTTAGGAGTTTTCAGTTGAATCCAGATGAGGTGAAACAAGAACAGGGAAATTATTATGATTTTATTTCTAAAAAATACGGGATACCATATGAAGTTGCAAAAACCCGTATGGATTCTATTAAAAATGAGGCTGCTAAAGTGGGATTGAATTATAGATATGATATCATGATAAGAAATAACACCTCTCTAGCTCATCAAGCTGCTAAATTCGCTAAGGATGAGGGAAAAGAAAAGATTCTTGTGGACCGTCTTTTCAAGGGGTACTTTGAAGAGGGAGCAGACCTGGGTAATTTGGAAACTTTACTGTCTTTAGCTGGAGAAATCGGTCTAAATACTGATAAGCTGGAAAAAGTGCTTAAAGATAAATTATATTTATCTGAGGTTAACAGGGATCAAAATGAAGCTTCGAGTGTCGGAATAAGCGGCGTTCCTTTTTTTATTATCAATGATAAGGTCGCTGTCTCAGGTGCACAGAGTATCGAACATTTTAAAGGGGCTTTGAATAAGGCACTGGAGATGTAATAAGATTCTAGTTATGCTTAGACTGGTCAATATTATTAAGGGCCTTTGTTGCAAATTTTCAAATCATTTTAGCAGTGAGAATATTGACATCTATATTTATTGCATGATTCGAAATGAGAAAAAATAATTCTGCCGTGATATAATCGTATGGTAATAAACAACTAAATTCAGGAGGAAAAACTTTATGAAAGAAATAACCATTTATACCAGACATAACTGCCCCTATTGTACCAGGGCTAAGATGCTTTTAGAATCAAAGGGAGCAAAATATAACGAAATAAATATCGGAGAGCATCCGGAAGAACGTGAAACTATGATTAAAAGGTCAAATGGTGGCAAAACTTTTCCTCAAATTTTTATCGGTGATACCCATATCGGAGGTTGCGACGACCTGTATGCACTTGAAAGTTCAAATAGATTGGAATCTCTTTTAAAATAAGCTTGTTATTATACAGCTTTAAAAAGTAGTTGCCCATATGAAAAATAAGAAATAAAGGAAGGTTAAATATGATCTTAGGAATATCGGGAAGTCCGAGACCAAACAGAATAACAGATCATGCAGTCAAAGAAGTCCTGGCAAATTGTCACGGAGATACTAATTTTATCTCACTTTCAGGAAAGCATATATCAGGATGTATAAGCTGTCTTGGGTGTATTGAAGATAACAAATGTGTCGTCAAAGATGATTTTCCAGAAATAGCAGAAGCCATGGTCAAAGCAGATGCCATTGTATTGGGAGTCCCAAATTACTATGACTTACCTAATGCTCTTTCTCATAGTATGTTGGAAAGATGCTTTTGCTTCCGTCATAAAAGTGCATTTTTATTGGGGGGTAAACCAATAGTAATTATATCCACCGGTTACTCTAAAGATGAAGAAAATAGTCAGGTACTAAAAATTGTTGAATACTTTGCAAAAAACAATAAGATGAATGTTATCTCAAAATTTTTAGTGGAAGCTTTTTCTCAATGCTATACTTGTGGGGCCGGACTGAACTGCATTGACGGTAATGTTGTAAAAAATAATGGCTTTGTGGAACAAATAACCAGTGAAATTCTGCCGCCTGAATTTGATAAGCAACCAGAATCTATAAAAAAATGTAAAAATGCAGGAAAAATCCTGCAGGACTACCTAAATAAAGGGCAGTTATAATTGAAAAAACACCTTGATAAATGTAAAAAGATTTGTTGATATGTAATAGAAAATTCGTGTATAGAGGAGAGGAAAAGATGAAAAAAGATAATTTGTATATCCTATGGACAAACGATAACCCACTAACGGCAGAACATATGGTTATGATGTACTCAAAAAATGCAGTGCTCAGAAACTGGTGGAATGAAGTTACAGTTATTATTTGGGGAGCTACCTCTAAACTTGTGGCTGAAAATTACAATATCCAACAACTTATAAAAGAAGGGCAAGAAACAGGAGTAAACTTTAGCGGGTGTATTGCCTGTGCCAATAATCTTGGAACAACAGAAAAACTAACAGAATTGGGAATTGAACTGAAGTCATGGGGGGAGCCTTTGACTGAACTCCTAAAAAATAAAGAGAATATTTTAACTGTTTAAAAATATTTTTAAATACAACTGTCCATACTTTGTCAGAGCAGAGGTGCTTTTGGATTCCAAAAGGCTTAACTATACAGAAATAAATATTGAAGATCATCAAGGGCAGCTTGAAATTATAATAGAAAGATATCATGGTGGAAAATTTTTTTCTAAGATTTTAATTGGAGAATTCCATGGAGGGGCTGTGACGACCTTTATGCACCTAATGATTCTAAAAGGCTGGATTAGTCTGAGTGAAACAAAGACAAAACATTATAGGCTATAACAGCTGCAGGTAGTGTCGTAAGTCTGCTATCGATTCAGAACGTTGGATCGAATAAAAAAATTATAAAATGAATATACTAAAATCGGAGGTATTTAATTGTTTAAAAAAGAGGCTTTTAATCATAAATTTGTACAAAACAGCAAGTGCGAGTATTTCCCGTGTCACAAAATAGAAAATACAGAAAATTTTAATTGTCTTTTCTGTTATTGCCCTCTATACATGATGGGAGAAGAGTGCGGGGGAAATTTTAAGTATACAGAACATGGAATAAAAGATTGTTCACAATGTAACCTTCCTCACATAAAGGATATAGGCTATGATCACATTCGTGGAAAAATGAAAACTGTCATTAACATAGTTAAAGATAAACATCTGAAAAATAAAAAATAATCATATTTATATCCGCCTCTCTAAGGATTTTTAGAGAGGTTTTTTATTTTTTTTCAATTTATTACTTGCTAAGTCTGAAAAATAAAGTAAAATAAAGTCAGGAGGTAATTACATGAATAAAAACTCGAACAACTACCAGCTTTTTGACGAAAATCTAGAGATCAGAAATGAATACTTAGCCCGAATCTGCACCCAGTGCAAAAAATATGATAGATTCTGCAAGGGACGAAAAACTTTTAGGGGAGTGGAGATAGAGTTCTGTCCAAATATGGAGAAAATAAAGAAAAAATCTTAGATATCCTAAATATCTAAGATAGCTACCGCCCGTATAGGGGAACCGTC
>NZ_JBFHGC010000191.1:0-4757 GCF_041583315.1 Ilyobacter sp.
AAAAACCTGCACTCAGCCGTCCTACAGAATAAGTTCCGCAGGGAACCGAGGACTGTAGCTTACAAAGGCGTTAAAAGAAACATCTACTTCCTAGACATTTGAAAACTCTTGACCTTTTGGTTACTTTTCTGTCAAGAGAAAAGTAACACTGGGTAAATTCAGTAATTCACACAAAAAAAATAAACTGATTTATTCTATAATAGTGATAAAAAATGAAACTTATTTGTACCGTGATGATAAATCTGTTAGAATTCAGATATACACTATTTAAAGAAGGGTGATAAGAGATGTTTAAACTTCATTCAAATTACAAACCCACAGGTGACCAGCCTGAAGCTATAAAAAAAATAGTCGAAAATATAAAGAGCGATGTGAAAGATCAGGTGCTTTTAGGAGTCACGGGATCGGGAAAAACCTTCACAGTGGCCAATATAATAAAAGAAACAGGGAGACCGGCACTCATAATGGCTCCCAATAAAACCCTTGCTGCCCAGCTTTATTCAGAATACAAATCTTTTTTTCCTGAGAACGCAGTGGAATATTTCGTATCATATTATGATTATTATCAGCCTGAGGCCTATATTCCCTCTACTGATACATTTATAGAAAAAGATTCATCTATAAATGATGAGATAGACAAGATGAGAAATGCCGCCACTGCAGCCCTTATAAACAGGAGGGACGTGGTAATTGTGGCATCTGTTTCTGCAATATACGGCCTGGGTTCACCGGAAACCTATAAAAAAATGACCATTCCCATTGATCTCAAGACAGGAATAGACAGGAAGAAATTTCTGGAAAAACTGGTGTCTCTGAGATACGAAAGAAATGACATAGCCTTTGAAAGAGGAAAATTCAGAATAAAAGGTGATGTGGTGGATATATATCCATCTTACATGGAAACTGGTTACAGGCTTGAATTCTGGGGAGATGACTTAGAGAGTATATCTGAGATAAATACCCTCACAGGAAAAAAGGTCAGAGGAGATCTGGAAAGAATCAGCATAATGCCTGCAACTCACTATGTCACAGAGGAAAAGGAAATAGATAGGATAATCGAGGATATAAAAATAGACCTCAAGGAACAGATAAAGAAATTTGAAGATGAGGGAAAACTAATAGAGGCCCAGAGGATAAAACAGAGAACAGAGTACGACCTTGAGATGATAAGAGAGGTGGGATACTGTAAGGGAATAGAGAATTATTCCAGATACCTTTCAGGGAAAAAACCGGGGGAATCTCCACACACTCTGCTTGAGTATTTTCCAGAGGATTTCTTGATATTTATAGATGAGTCTCATATAGGTGTACCCCAGATAAGAGGGATGTACAAGGGGGATCGTTCCAGGAAGGAAACCCTGGTGGCAAACGGATTCAGGCTTCCATCTGCCCTGGACAACAGGCCTCTCCAGTTTGAGGAGTTTCGGGAGATATCAAAGCAGACGGTATTTGTATCTGCCACTCCCGGGGACTATGAGATGGAGGTCAGCAAAGGACAGGTGGCAGAACAGCTTGTAAGACCTACAGGAATACTAGAGCCCCTTATAGAGGTGAGACCTACTGCGAATCAGGTAGATGACCTTCTGGAAGAGGTAAGGATAAGGTCAGAAAAAAAGCAGAGGGTCCTTGTAACGACACTTACGAAAAAAATGGCAGAAGAACTTACAGATTATTATATAGGATTCGGAGTAAAGGCAAAATACATGCATTCGGACATAGATACCCTGGAAAGAATAGAGATTATAAGGGGACTGAGACGCGGAGAGTTTGATGTCCTTGTGGGGATAAATCTTCTGAGAGAGGGTCTGGACATTCCGGAAGTCTCTCTGGTGGCGGTTCTCGAAGCGGACAAGGAAGGATTCCTTAGGAGCAGGAGATCCCTTATTCAGACAATGGGAAGGGCTGCCAGAAATATAGAGGGAAGGGTCATACTTTACGGAGATGTCATGACCGGTTCCATGAAGGAAGCTATAGGGGAAACAGAAAGAAGAAGAGAAGTACAGGCTGAGTACAATAAGGTACATAAAATCGACCCAAAATCAGTCATAAGAGAGATATCAGAAGAGGTTCTGAACTTTGACTACGGAGTGGATATGGAGAGCTACGAAAGAGAAAAAGTAAAAAGGATATTCACTTCTAAAAAGGATATAGAAAAAGAGATTGGAAAACTAAAGAAAGAGATAAAAATCTTGTCGGGAGAACTTGATTTTGAAAAGGCCATCATAAAAAGAGATGAGATGATCAAATTACAGGAACTTTTGCTGGAACTATAAAATTCTAGAGAGGTGAGAATATGATATGGGAAAAATCCTGTGGAGGAATAATAGTATTTATTGAAGATAATAAAGAAAAATTTTTAGTAATAAAGCAGATGAGTGGTTATTACGGATTCCCAAAGGGACATATGGAGGGTAACGAAACAGAGGAAGAGACTGCTCTTAGAGAAGTGTATGAAGAGGTAGGACTAAAAGCCAAAATAGTAGAAGGGTTCAGAGAAACCTTGGACTATCAGGTAAATAAAAATATAATGAAGGAAGCTGTTTTTTTTCTCATGAGAAGTGATGAAAAAAAAGTGAAACTGGATAAAAACGAAGTTCTGGAATATGCATGGCTGGGTTATAAGGATGCCTGGAAAAAAATAACCTTTGAGGAGGAGAAAGAGGCTTTTTTGAGAGCCTATGAGTATCTGAGAGAGGTGGAAAATGGAAGATAGGATTTATACAGTTTCCCAGTTCAACAAGATGGTAAAGGACTATCTGGAAGACAACAGTAATCTGAAAAACTTTTTTCTGAAAGGTGAGATTTCCGGTGTGAATTACTATAAAAGCGGCCACTTGTATTTTAATCTGAAGGATAAAAATTGCCAGGTGAAATGTACAGCCTTTGGATACAGGTATAAGAAAATACCTGAAGATCTCAAGGAAGGGGACAGTGTAAAAATATTCGGAGACGCCACTCTTTATGAAGCCCGGGGTGATTTCCAGATCATGGTACGGCATCTGGAAAAAGAGAATAAAATGGGGGCACTATATGAGGAACTTGAAAGGGTAAAAAGAGAACTTTCTGCCGGAGGGTATTTTGACCAGGATAAAAAAAGACCCATGCCTTCTCTGCCTCAGACAATAGGGATAGTGACCTCTGGAACCGGTGCAGCTGTGAGGGATATAATAAATACAGCAAAGCTAAGGTATCCTAATATAAACCTCTATGTGTATCCTGCAAAGGTGCAGGGACCAGGTGCAGCCCAGGAGGTCATAAAGGGAATAGAGATTCTGAACAGGATAGAAGAGATAGATGTGATAATAGCAGGAAGAGGGGGAGGAAGTATAGAGGACCTGTGGACATTTAATGAAAAAGATGTGGCTTTGGCGTATTTTAATTCTAAAAAACCCATTATTTCAGCGGTGGGACATGAGATAGATATACTTCTCACAGATTTCACAGCTGACCTCAGATCATCTACCCCTACTCATGCTTCGGAGATGGTAGTCCCTGAAAAGAAAAAGTTTCAGGAGAACCTTGAAAACCGTGAAAAATATTTAAAAAGTTTTTTAAAAAAATATATTCATAGAAAAAAAGATGAGATCAAAAGCAGAAGAAACTCATTTGTGATAAAAAACTTTCAAAGGTTAATCCAGGAGAAAAATATGGAGGTCATCGACAAGGAGAGAGAATTTAGCCGAACCTACGAGAGCTACCTCCTGAAAAAAAGACAGGAGATGGAGATGAAAGGGGAAAAACTCAACGCTCTTAATCCTAAAAACATACTGAAAAGAGGCTACAGCATAACCACCTCAAAGGGAAGAATCATAAAAAATATCCATGAGATAAATCCCGGGGAAATTTTGGAAACTACTTTTTATACAGGAAAAGCAACCAGTGTGGTGAAGGAGATAGATGTTGATGAAAAAGATGCTGTTTAGTCTTATTTTTATTTTTACAGGGTTATTTTCCTACTCTTTGGATAAATCAGAACTTCTGGATGAAGGTATTTACCAGATTCAGATAGGAAACTACTGGAGAGGAAAGGAATACCTGGAAGATTATCTCACCGGGGAAGAGGACATAGAAGCCTATCTTTACCTTATAGAGGCTGATAAAAAACTGGGAAATCTAAATCGTGCAGACAGTGCGGCCTTGAAGGCTATAAAAAAGTATCCGGAAGATGCAAGACCACTCTATGAGAGAGTTCTTATAAGGAAAATGATGGCTGACAAGGAAAAAACAGGGTGGAAAAAAAACAGATATGAAAAAGAGTACTATGAGATGTTTGAAAAATATCTGGCTAAAATTGAGTATGCAGACAGTGATAAAATATTTGAGCTTGGAAGTATATACTTCAACAATAATCTCTATGAGAAATCCAGGGATATTTTCATAAAAGAAAAAAATCATGACGAGAGAAATCTTTTTGGTGCAGCGACAACCTATAGATTTTTGGGGGATTACAGAAAGGCAGCCCTGGTATATGGACAGATACTACAGGTAAACCCGGAGTTTTATGAGGCTTATCTTGGAAGGGGTGCGTCTTATCAGCAGCTAGGTGACTATGGAAGAGCCGCAAAGGATTTTGAAATATATCTCGAATATGAAAAAGATATAAACCTGTATATAGGTCTGGCTAATATGTATATCAATATGGAGAGGTACAGCAGTGCCAAAGAGATCCTGGAAAAGGCACAGAAAGATTATCCGGCTTCGGTAGATATAAAGAGCCTTCTTATAGAGGTATATTCTAAAATTGAGAGATAGGTGAT
>NZ_JBFHGC010000192.1:0-4751 GCF_041583315.1 Ilyobacter sp.
CCCCTGAGCATCCTATGGTAGACGAAATTTTAAAAGTGAACCCGTCAATAAAAGAAACTGTAGCTGGAATGAGAACCGAGGATGTAATCAGCAGAACAGCAGAAGGAAAAGAGAAAAACGGAGTATTCACAGGTTGGTATGCAGTAAATCCTGCAAATGATGAGAAGGTTCAGCTTTGGATTGGAGACTACGTACTTATGGGTTATGGTACAGGAGCCGTAATGGCAGTTCCTTGTCATGACGAAAGAGACCTTATGTTTGCAAAAAAATACGACCTTCCATTGAGGATTGTAATAAATCCAGTGGATAAAAAGACGAAAAAAGAGATAGTGACAAAAGAAGAGGATATGACAGAGGCCTTTACTGATTACGGTATTGTAACCAACTCTGGAGATTTCAACGGACTTTCTTCAAAAGAAGCTCTTGTAAAAATTGCTGAGCATCTTGAGGAGAAAAATTCTGGGAAAAGAACTATTAATTATAGATTAAAAGACTGGGGAGTATCAAGACAGAGATATTGGGGGACACCTATTCCTGCCCTTTATTGTGAAAAATGTGGAACAGTAATGGAAAAGGATGAAAATCTTCCGGTAAAACTTCCTGGTGACGTTGTATTCAGTGGAAACGGAAATCCTATAGAGACATCGGAAGAGTTTAAAAATGCAGTCTGCCCTAAGTGTGGTGGGAAAGCAAGAAGAGAAACGGATACTATGGACACCTTTGTAGATTCATCATGGTATTTCCTAAGATACTGTGACCCTAAGAATACAGAACTTCCTTTTGAAAAAGATATAGCTGACGGGTGGTCTCCGGTAGATCAGTATATCGGTGGAGTGGAGCATGCAGTTATGCATCTTCTTTATGCAAGATTTTTCCACAAGGTTTTGAGAGATCTTGGACTTTTATCTACAAACGAACCTTTTAAGAGACTTCTTACTCAGGGTATGGTTCTCGGGCCGTCTTATTTCTCGACAAAAGAAAATAAATATCTTTATAGTGAAGACGTAGATATTCAGGGAGAAAAAGCCCTGTCTAAAACAACAGGGGAAGAGCTCATCGTCAAAGTGGAAAAAATGTCCAAATCAAAAAATAACGGTGTAGACCCTGAAAATATAGTGGCCACTTACGGAGCTGATACAGCTAGACTGTTTACCATGTTTGCTTCTCCTCCTGAAAAAGAACTGGAGTGGAATGAAAACGGACTTGCAGGATCTTACAGATTCTTAAACAGAGTGTGGAGAATGGTAAGTGAAAGTAAAGAGTTCTTTGAAACTGGAGATATAAATCTTGAGAAATTAAGCAGAGCGGACAAGAGTGTAGTAAGAAAACTTCATCAAACAATAAAAAAAGTAACAGAATCCATAGAAAATGACTATCACTTTAATACATCAATAGCTTCAAACATGGAGCTTATCAATGAACTTCAAGATTATAAAGTGAACAACCTTGAAAAAGGAGAGGTTACTTCAGAATCTAAAAAGTTATTTACAGAGGCTGTGAATAAAATGGTAGTTATGCTTTCTCCGTTTATACCTCACATATGTGATGAACTGTGGGCAGAGCTTGGTAATGAAGGTTTTCTTTTTGAGGAAAGCTGGCCTGAACATGTGGAAGAGCTAACTATTTCTGATGAGGTTTCAATAGCTGTACAGGTAAATGGTAAAGTGAGAGGAGCTCTACAAGTTGTGAGAGGAACATCTAAAGACGAACTTCAAAATATGGCTCTTGAAATGGAAAATGTAAAAAAACATACTGAAGGCAAAAATATAGTTAAAATAATTGTTGTACCGGAAAAGATAGTAAATATCGTTATAAAATAAGGCTGCTTTTGCAGCTTTATTTTTTAAATTAAAGGGAGGAACGGTTATTTTGGATAGAAAAGAACATATGAAAAAAATTAAGAGAATTGTTGTTAAAGTTGGAACCTCGACTTTAACCCATGCAAACGGACTTCTTAACATAGGTAGAATAGAAAAACTGGTAAGAACCCTCTCGGATCTGGCTAACCTTGAGTACGAAATAATACTTGTTACTTCCGGAGCTGTAGGTGCTGGGATGGGCGTCCTCAAATTGGATGAAAAACCAAAAGCTTTGGATGAAAAACAGGCTGTAGCTGCAGTGGGGCAAGTTTCACTTATTCATCTTTATAGGAAGCTTTTTTCTGAATACGGAAAAAATATAGCTCAAATTCTAGTCAATGGAGAAGATATATCAAAAAGAAACAGGTATATTAATATAAGTAATACTTTTACAGCTCTTTTTGATAAAAAGGTGATACCGATAGTTAATGAAAATGATGCGGTAGCTGTAGAGGAGATAAAAGTCGGGGACAATGATACTCTGTCGGCTTATGTGGCGAGTGTAGTAGATGCAGATCTTCTGATACTTCTTTCCGATATAGAGGGGCTTTATACGGCGAATCCCAGAGAGGATAAAAATGCTAAATTTATAAGTGTGGTGGAAGAGATAGATGAAAGCATTTATTCACTTGCTTCGGGGGTAGGTGGTTCTAAATTTGGTACCGGAGGGATGCATACGAAAATAAAAGCCGGTGAAATAGCTACAAAACTTGGAGTTGATATGATAATCGCCAACGGAGAATCTCCTGGGATAATCAGAGAGATACTGAATGGAGAAGAAAAAGGAACCCTGTTTTTGGGAGAAAAAGATATATCGGCAAAGAAACACTGGATATGGTATGGTGGGAAAGTAAAAGGAACAATCTATGTAGATAATGGGGCTGAAAAAGCACTTTGCGGAAAAAGCAGTCTTCTTCCTGTGGGAGTTATAAATGTAGATGGAAGTTTTTCAGAAGGAGATATAATTGCCATAAAAAATTCTGAAGAGGAACTCATAGCGAAAGGGATAGCTAATTATTCTTCTGTTGAAATAGAGTTGCTGACAGGGAAGCAAAGTGATGAGATAGAGGATATACTTGGGTATAAGGGGTATGACTCTGTAGTACATATAAACAATTTACATCTATTAAAGGAGGTATAAGGTGGATAATTATATACTGGAAACAGGAAAAAAGGCAAAAGAGGCTTCTAAAATATTATCAGGTCTCGATACAAAAACTAAAAACCGTGCACTGATGTCTGTGGTAGATGCCCTTCTTGAGAATATGGATATCATAAAAGAAGAAAACAGAAAAGATCTGGAAGCTGCAAGAGAGAAAGGTATTTCAGAATCCTTTATAGACAGGCTTATCTTGACAGATGAGAGAATAAAAGGGATGGCTAACGGAGTATGGGAAATTGCCAGTTTTAGCGATCCTATAGGTGAGGTAGTCAGAGGGTTTCCTCATGAAAACGGAATGAAAATATCTGAAGTGCGAGTTCCTCTGGGAGTTCTGGCGATGATATATGAATCTAGACCTAATGTAACTGTAGATGCTGCAGCATTAGCTTTGAAGTCTGGAAATGCAATTATTTTAAGGGGTGGAAGCGATGCTGGTTATAGTAATGGAATCCTGGAAAAAATATTTGTAGATGCAATCACTAAGGAAGGTGTGCCAGCCGGAGCGGTTCAGCTTATAAAAAATCCCGACAGAAACCTCGTAAACGAACTTGTCAGACTCAATGAATATGTAGATGTGGTTATACCTAGAGGGGGAGTAGGACTCAAAAAGGCAATAATTGCAAATGCAACAGTTCCTGTTATTGAAACAGGGGCAGGTGTTTGTCATTTGTATATAGATTCTAAAGCGGCGATAGACAAAGCTCTTAATATAGCAATAAATGCAAAAACTCAGAGACCCGGTGTTTGCAATGCTATAGAGACCATACTTATACATAGGGAATCACTTGGGAGAATACTACCTTTCTTAGCTGAAGCACTTATGGCAAATGGGGTAGAGATAAGAGCAGATGAAGAGGTTCTTCAGTTCATACCTGGAGCAAAAGAGGCTGTAGAAGAGGATTGGAGCACGGAATATTTGGGACTTATAGTATCTATAAAAGTTGTAGATGACATAGATGGAGCTATAGCACATATAGATAAATACGGGACAAAGCACTCGGAAGCCATAGTTACAGAAAGCTATGAAATGGCTGAAAAATTCTTAAATAAAGTAGACGCAGCAGCGGTATATGTAAATGCCTCTACTCGTTTTACTGACGGAGGAGAATTTGGATTTGGAGGAGAGATAGGAATAAGTACTCAAAAACTTCATGCTCGTGGACCTATGGGCGTGAGGGCATTGACGACGACCAAGTATATTATCAGAGGAAATGGTCAGATAAGATAAGTTTTAAAGTTTTAATTTTAAAAAAAAATTAGTACTATATATAATTCAATTAAATTGTTTGCCCCCCTGGAGCATACCCGGGGGGTTATTAATTATATAGAAATATATCATTTTTAAAGAATTAACTAGGAAGATTGTATTTGGGTACAAGGGGTCTTGAAGATTTTTTTTATGAGAATTATTATCAGCAATGAATAAAAAGGCTTGATTTATATGATGCTGATCAAGGGAGAATCATAATGAAGTTGTGTATTCTGAAAAACCGAGTGTAAAAAAATAAAAAAATGTTTGACTCGAAAAAGGATCTGTGATAATATTATTCTTGTCGCAAGGAGGCAGTAAAGCTCACTGGACAGAAAAAAGGACATTAGCAATTAAATAGAGAAGGAAGTCAAAATCGTCATCATAGATGACAAAGAAGTCCAAACAAGATTTGGACACAGTTAGGTGTTGATAATCTCGCAAGAGATTTAAATAAACTTTTTGAATGAAGAGTTTGATC
>NZ_JBFHGC010000193.1:0-4747 GCF_041583315.1 Ilyobacter sp.
AATATAAAAATAAGAGGGGATTTAAGCCCCTCTTATTTTTATGTTTTTTACAGATGCCAGTCTATGTACATAACCTCTGATAATTTCAATAATTTAGACCTATTCAAATATACCCTAAAATTACTTGGTTTTATCAAGTTTCAATATATGCCCCAACTTATCCTTCTTGGTTCTGAGGTATCTTAGGTTATTTTCATTTGAGTCTACCTCTATAGCCTTCCTTTTGTTCACTTTTATCCCATACATCTCGAGTCCATTTACTTTTCTCAGGTTGTTTGTCATGACCCTTACAGATTTTACATCCAGAGCCTTTAGCATCTGAGAAGCTACGGCATAGTCTCTGAGGTCAGCATCAAATCCAAGTTCTTCATTTGCCTCTACAGTGTCTAGCCCCTTGTCCTGAAGTGCATAAGCTTTTATCTTATTTAGAAGTCCGATTCCTCTTCCTTCCTGTCTGAGATAAAGGATAATTCCCTCTCCCTCTTCATCTATTTTTTTCATGGCAGCCTTCAGCTGAAGTCCGCAGTCGCATCTCATTGACCCTAGTATATCTCCTGTAAAACACTCTGAATGTATTCTTATAAGTACATTTTCCTTCCCTTTGACATCTCCTTTTATAAGGGCAATATGCTCTTTTCCGTCTAGTTTGTTGTCAAAAGCAACTATCTCAAAATTCCCGGCAATGGTCGGCATAGTAGCAGTTGCATATACTTCCATAAGTACGTCATGTTCTTTCCTGTATTTTATGAGATCCTCTATAGATACTATCTTCAAGTCATGCTCTTTTGCAAACTCTTTCAGATCCATAAGTCTTGCCATTGTTCCGTCATCCTTCAATATCTCACAGATAACTCCCACAGGCTTTAATCCTGCAAGCCTTGCAAGGTCCACAGCAGCTTCTGTGTGGCCTGGTCTTGTCAATACTCCTCCGTCTCTTGCCACAAGTGGAAACAGATGTCCCGGTCTCTTAAAATCCCAAGGCCCCTTACTCTCATCCACAAGATCAGTTATAGTTTTTACTCTGTCTGCTACAGAGATACCTGTAGTGGTCCCCTCTGCAGAATCTACAGATACTGTAAAAGCTGTCCCGTGGGAATCAGTATTTCTGTTTACCATCTGAGGCAAGTGTAGCTGATCTGCTCTCTCTCTGGTCATAGGTACACATGTCAGACCCCTGGCGTGTTTTGCCATAAAGTTTATACTCTCATAAGTCACCTTTTCTCCGGCGATGATGATATCACCCTCATTTTCACGATTTTCATCATCTACCACAATGACCATTTTCCCTGCTTTTATATCCTCTATAGCTTCATCTATTCTATCTAGCATAGTATTTTCCATCTCCCGTCTTAAAAAAATCCATTTTCCAGAAGGAATTTTTCATCGATTCCCTTCCCTTTTTTCTCCTCTTTATTTCCAAAATGAAGGAGTCTTTCCACGTACTTTCCTATCAAATCAGTTTCCACATTGATGTAGTCCCCGATTTTCTTGTACCCCAGAGTTATCATCTCTTGAGTATGCGGTATCAGCGACACACTCAGACTTTCATTTGTAAAATCAACAATTGTGAGACTGGCTCCGTCAAGGGTTATTCTTCCCTTTTCCACCACATATTTCATAAGCCTGGGCTCTACACTGATCTCATATATTTTGGCAATTCCCTCTTGTTTGATAGACATTATTCTGCCTTCACAGTCTACGTCTCCCGTCACAAGATGTCCTCCTAGAGGCGTGGCCAGAGTCAGGGATTTTTCCAGATTCACCTTTGACCCGCTTTTGAGTCTTTTCAGATTTGTCCTTTTTACCGTTTCAAACATACAGTCTGCTGTAAAGTAGTCCTTTCCTAGTTCTACTGCCGTAAGACAGGTTCCGTTTGTTGCTATACTGTCACCTATCTTGGCCCCTTCCAGGACTTTTTTGCATTTTATCTTTATTTTTAGGGATTTTTCTCCTCTGGCAACAGAGATTACTTCCCCCATCTCTTCTACTAATCCTGTAAAAATTTGGGTCACCCCCTTTTTTAATCTCTATAAAACTCCACTGAAATATTATTTCCGTACTGATTGAATTTCACATTTTTCAGTTCAAAGGCTTCATCTATACTGTCAAATGAAAATCCTTTTATAAAGGGTATCCCCTCTTGATCTCCCAAAATTTTGGGAGCTATAAATATCTCTCCGCCGTCTATGGCGTCCTCTTCAAAAGCCTTTGATATAAGAAAGCTTCCTCCTTCAAGAAGTATAGAATCTATCTTAAATTCCCCGATTTTTTTTAGAATGTCACTTATTTTAAATTCCTCTCCAGGAAGCCAGGCAAATCGAACACCTTTTTTTTCCAGAGTGGAAATTTTTTCTGAATCTTTATTTTTTTCCGAAGTTACTATTATACTCTTTTCATCTTTTATATTTACAAAGTTGGAATCCAGCGGTACAAGCAGGTGAGGATCTATTACTATTCTAAATGGATCTTTTCCTCCCTCTACTCTTGCTGTAAGCCTCGGATTGTCCTTCAAAAGTGTATTGGCTCCTACCATTATTCCCATGAAACGGTGTCTCAGTTTCTGCACCCTGTTCCTGGAGATTTCATTGGTTATCCACTTGGAGCTTCCCGTTCTGGCGGCTATTTTCCCGTCCAGAGTAATGGCACACTTTAGAAATAAAAAAGGTTTCTCTGTAGTTATGTACTTCATGAATACTCTGTTCAGCTCAAGAGCCTCTTCCTCCATGAGTCCCACCTCTACCTCTATACCTGCATCTTTGAGGAGTTTTACTCCCCTTCCTGCCACCAGTGGATTTGGGTCCAGGCAGGCTATGACACATTTTTTTATCCCCATATCTATTATTTTTTCAGCACATGGAGGAGTCTTTCCGTAGTGAGAGCAGGGTTCGAGGGTCACATATATCGTGGCGCCGCGACACTCTGATCCCGCTTCATTCAAGGCATATACCTCGGCATGGGGCCCTCCGTAATACTGATGGTAACCTCTGCCGATTATTGTCCCGTTTTTTACCACTACAGCCCCCACCATCGGGTTCGGGTTTACATCTCCTTCTCCCTTTGATGCCAGCTCAAGGGCCATCTCCATGTATTTTTTATCCATAGTTTACATCCCCTTTAAAAGGTTTACCATCTCGATTGCAGATACTCCGGCGTCAAAACCTTTATTTCCAGCTTTTGTTCCGGCTCTTTCGATACACTCTTCTATTGTGTTTGTTGTCAGTACTCCGAATATTACAGGTATTCCTGTTTCTAGAGATACCGAAGCTACACCTTTTGAAACTTCCGAACATACATAATCAAAGTGAGGAGTAGAGCCTCTTATTACTGCTCCAAGAGTTATTACTGCGTCGTACTTTCCTGATCTTGCCATTTTCTGAGCCACTAGCGGCATCTCAAATGCACCAGGTACCCAGGCTAACTCTATATTGTCTTCAGAAACTTCATGTCTTTTTAATGCATCTAAGGCTCCGCCAATCAGCTTAGACGAAATAAACTCGTTGAATCTTCCTGCTATAATTCCTACTTTTAACCCTTTACCTGAAAAATTTCCTTCAATAACTTTCATGATTCCTCCTTGTTTTTTCCTTATGGGATAAATATAAAAGCCCGGATAAACTCCGGGCATAATTCTTACTAGGATTAGACTTAAAATTGACTGTAAAAATACAGTTTGTAGGTCTTCTTCTCCCATCCAGACTTTACTGTCGGTTCTGGAGTTACACCAGATCAAGACCATGTGGCCTTCGCGGACTATAACCGCCGGTCGGGAATTTCACCCTGCCCTGAAGATTTATGTATTTGTAATTTCTACGACTAGTATAGCCTTTTTTTACTTCCTTTGTCAACTGTCTTGAAAAAATATAAGAAATAATTCTATCCAGAATGTTCTTTTTTATTCAAATATAAATACTGATAAAAAATTACGCCTCTTTATAGATATTTATCTCACGACTTTTTCTCAATTTTCCAACTTGTAGTCCTATTTTTTTAAAATGTGCACTCTCAAAATGAGCCTTTAGACAGTCCATATCCTCCCACTTTTCTATAAAAGTAAATGTACACTCATTCTCTATATCTTCATAGAGAGCATAGTCTATACATCCTTTCTCTTTCCTCGTCTCCTCTATAAGCTCCTCTGTAAGTTTTTTAAACTCATCTACCTTATCCTCTTTTAAAACTGACTTTGCCACCACTGTTATCATTTTTTCCCCCTTGTAAATTCATTTTTTTATTCCCTGTGAAACAAATTTATAAAAAATTAAAGGAATACCTCTCATGCTACTGTAAAGTAATAATAAGAAAGATATATTTACCATTTTAAAAAGGTTTTAGCTGCTTATTTCTAAAATCCTAAGTCACCCTAAAAAATTAGGGCGAAATTTAAAAGTTTATTTTTTAGAATTGAGTATCGCTAAAGATTATATCAGTCTTTTAAAGTTTAACAGGAGATGATGATGTCAAAAAATATTAATCGCGATATCACAAACTCAAGACAATTGAATATGGAAAACTATCAAAAAGAATAAGTTGGTAAATAATTGCACTGAGTTAATGGCTGTTTTGATGCCATTATACTAGAAGTCCCCAATGGGTGCTTCCTAATAAAAGAACTTTGAATCTTTTTGATAAAGACTTTTCAAAGACCGGATTTAAGCCGGTCTTTTTTTTTATTCTGCATTTCCAAAATATTATAGGAAAACATGCTGATAAACAACCACTGCCAAATATAAAATTCAATTTATAAGAC
>NZ_JBFHGC010000194.1:0-4735 GCF_041583315.1 Ilyobacter sp.
AATCTAACCTTTGAGGAATGTAAATCCGCAGAACCAAGAACAGTTGCCCCGTAAATAGCTAAGTAATAATCTAACCTTTGAGGAATGTAAATCCGTTATAGTAAAATCTATTTTACTTGTTATGAGTGGTAATAATCTAACCTTTGAGGAATGTAAATATTGTAAAACAGTTTTTTCGAATGATGGTTTTAGAAAGTAATAATCTAACCTTTGAGGAATGTAAATAAACCAGTTACTGACCAATCCCCAGTACCTTCAATCGGTAATAATCTAACCTTTGAGGAATGTAAATGTCCAAGAAGTTTGAGCATCAAATACTGCTTTTATCTGTAATAATCTAACCTTTGAGGAATGTAAATGGAGTTGATTCCCATATGCTTTGAGCTCTTTTTGCGGTAATAATCTAACCTTTGAGGAATGTAAATATGAGGCGACATTAATAATTAATTTTGAAATTATACACGTAATAATCTAACCTTTGAGGAATGTAAATTTTCATGTTCTAAAGTTATTCTATCACCAACTTTTAGTAATAATCTAACCTTTGAGGAATGTAAATAATGCTACCTATTACGAGTGGGATTCTGAAAATAATATGTAATAATCTAACCTTTGAGGAATGTAAATTCAAAAAAGACTTTGTTTACTTAATTAATTTTCGTTAAGTAATAATCTAACCTTTGAGGAATCTAAATGTATAACTTATAACTACACTCACAGGACCAACATTTTTAATACAAGTTTACAAATAAAATTTAAATAAAGGAGGATATGGTGTTTGCTTACATAAACATCATACAAGATGAAAAATGAAAAAGATAACAGGGATTATGTTTTATTATTATTATATTTGTCATCGAAAACTTTGGTTATTTACACAAGGGTTAAGTCAAGAAAAAGGGAATGAAAATATAATGCTCGGAAAGCTTTTAGATAAAGATAGCTATGGTCGAGAAAAAAAGCATATCATGGTAGACGAAAGTATAAACATAGATTTTATAAAAGATTGGAAAGTTCTTCATGAAATAAAGAAGAGCAAAAGTATAGAAGAAGCAAGCATATGGCAAGTAAAATATTATATTTACTTTCTTAAAAAAAGGGGAATAGAAATAGAAAAGGGAATACTAGATTATCCTCTGTTAAAAATTAGAAAAGAAGTTTGGATAAGTGATGACGATGAAAAGAATATTGAAAAAATCTTGGAAGAAATAAGATTAGTAATTAGTAAAATAAACTCTCCAAGTGTTATAGACTCTAAGATGTGTAAAAAGTGTGCTTATTATGATTTTTGCTATATATAGGGGGATGCTATGAATGAAAGTTACTACCTGTTTTCTAGTGGGAAATTAAAGAGAAAAGATAACGTAATAAGACTAACTACTCCAGATGGAAGATTTAAAGATATAAAAGTAGAGGTAACGAAAGATATTTACCTTTTTGGAGAAGTAGAACTAAATACTAAATGCCTTATTTATCTTGGACAGATGGAAATAAACCTTCATATTTTTAATTATTATGGTTTTTATACTGGGAGTTATTTTCCAAAAGAAGGAAATGTATCAGGAAGACTATTAGTAAATCAAGTAAAACATTATGATGACGAGAAAAAAAGAATGTTTTTGGCCAAGAAATTTGTAATGGGGTCTGAACATAATATTCATAGAAACCTTAGATATTATAAGGAAAGAGGAAAAGATATAGGAGAAGAGATAGAAAATATTACTTACTATAAAAGTGAGATAGATGGATGTGAATCAGTTAAGGAACTTATGGGAATAGAAGGAAATATAAGAAAAAGCTATTATAAATCTTGGAATAAAATCATTAACCAAGAAATAGATTTTGAAAAAAGAGTAAAGAGGCCTCCTGATAATATGATAAATACCCTTATCTCCTTTATAAATACATTGGTTTATACTACTTGTTTAGGGGAGATCTATAAGACCCAATTAAACCCTACAATAAGTTACCTTCATGTACCAGGAGAAAGACGGTTTTCTCTCTGCCTTGATATATCTGAGGTTTTTAAGCCTCTAATTTCAGATAGGATGATATTCTCTCTTCTTAATAAAAATATAATTACAGAATCTGATTTTGATAGAGAATCAAATTTCTACCATCTTAAAGATAAGGGGAAGAAGAAGATTCTTCAAGAATATGATGAAAGGTTAAAGAAAACAATAAGACATAAAATATTAAAAAAAGATGTAAGTTATCGGCATCTCATAAAATTAGAATGCTATAAACTTATAAAACATTTAATGGATGATAAAGAATATGAGCCATTTAAAATATGGTGGTAAAAATTTAGGAGGTGCTATGTATATAATTTTAATCTACGATATCCGCCTTGATAACACAGGGGCTAAAGTTCTTAGAAATATATTTAAGATCTGTAAAAGATATCTCAGTCATATACAAAACTCTGTATTTGAAGGTGAGATTTCCAAACCATTATTTGAAAAATTAAAAATAGAATTAGATGAATATATAAGAAAAGATCGTGATTCTGTGGTAGTCTTTGAAAGCAGACATGAAAAATATCTAAATAAACACTTCTTAGGAATAGAGGATGAAAACACTTCTAATTTTTTCTAATTCTTTCTCGGGTATTGGGGGGTCTTTCGGGTCTTTCCCAAATTCCGTGTAAATTATATTCCTAGTAATTTAAAAAGGTGATCCAGTTGGATCAACTTTTTAAATTAGATATTTATCCATTTTTTCAAGATAAACTACTACCAATATTCTAAGTATCTTTTCCAAACATCTAATCTTCTGATTCCACTTTTTTGAATTGGCTGTTTATACTCCCCATGGCATTCGTTGTATAAATTTAGGAATAACCGCAGGCTCAAAACTGCCATATCTATCTCTTGGAATATCAAGTTCAACTTCTCCAAGACTGGTCTTTACTTTCTTCTGGTTATATCCAGTTTTATGATTACAGTTTAATTTATTCTAGAGAGCCTGCTGGTTTATTCAGTAATTAAGTTTTGGAGAATATGCAAAATATTTTACATTACTATATTTAACCCTTTTCCTTAAGAAGTTTTTTTATTTTTATAAATTCTTTTTCAATATCCTGTATTTCTTTTAACGCTTTATGTGCCTCTTCTTGACTCATTTTTTCCACTTTCTTCTCATAAGAAAAAATATTTTTATAAAAAGGTAATACTGGTTTAAATTGTTCATTAACCTCTTTAATATCCCCACTTTCCATGAAAGATATTAAATCATTCTTTGACTGAATATCTGAATTGTTTATTAAAGCTATAAATTGTTCTTTTTCTTTATGGACATTTAACTGATCTAAAACCCTCACAGGAAGAGTTGCAAAAAGATTTTTTCCTTTTTCTGTTACGGCCTTTTGGAATAATTCATATCTTATTCTGTGTCTTAATGCAGTTCTTGCGTTGTATTCCATTTCACCCAGCCAAGTATTATAAAGCCCGTCATATTGATTTGAACCAGAAAGTTTATCAAATACTTCTGTAAGTATTTTTCCAGCTGTCAGATTGTTGTTTACTTCATTTGAGTAAAGTTCAGTTCCTTTCTTATTTAAATATATATTTATAGATTCATCTTCGCAAAATTTAAATTCAAATCTATTTTTTATATCTAATAATTTTGCTTCGGTAACTGTTACCGAAGCAGTTTTTTTGTGTGCGATATCTCCTAAAAGAGATGCAGTTTTTTTATTAGCCAAGTCTTATCACTTCCTCTGCAAGTTTTTTGAAATCTATTGCTGCTTTTGATTTTTTATCAAAATCAAATATATTTGTAGTTTCAACTTGACTCTGTGATATTTTAACATCTTGTCTAACTACAGTTTTAAAGATTTGTTCTTTTATTACTTCCATTATAGCGTCAAAATTCTCTGTGTTATGCGAATAACTTTTATTATATTTATTTACAAGAAACTTATTTTCTATATTCGGATTGATAACTTTAATATTTTCCAAAGTATCTGAAAGACTCCTTAATCCTTTTATAGAAAATCTTTCCAGTAATACAGGTGAAATAACTAAATTTGAAGCAACCAGAGAGTTTACAGATAATAATCCGAGACTTGGTGGACAATCTATAAGGCAGTAATCATATCCTTCTACAGAATCCATTTTAGACCTTAATATAGACTCTCTTGCTATCATATTAACTGCTCTTAACTCAAAATCACTTAAAGATATGTCTGCAGGGATAAGATCATAATGCTCTAAAGTCATAACTTTTTTATTTCCTTCCAAAAGAAATTCCAGAGAGGTATTTTCTTGTTCATCAATAACTCCTGAATAATCAGTAGTATCTCCTTGAGGGTCTAAATCTATTAATAAAACTTTTTTGTTTAGTTTGCTAAGTGCTACTGATAAATTGACAGCTGTGGTACTTGTGCCTACTCCACCTTTTTGATTTAATAGTGATATTATTTTCATATTTCTATTCCCCCTCTGTCAAATAAGCTTTAATTGTATTGAAAAAAATAGACTCAGATTTTTTTCTGATTGTTTCAAAAAAATTTGAATTGAGATTTTCTTTTTCCATTACTTTTTTTATTGCTTTCTCTATTTCTTTTTCTGTGAAATCAGATAATTTGACAGGAACTTCCTCTTTTTTTATCAGGATTTCTTTTACATTCTCTATTTTAATGTCTTCCTTAAGTTTTAATTTTATTTTAGTACTTTTCCTCTGTTTTGATTTTTTGATTATCCCATTTATATACTGAACTAAAGTAGTTTCT
>NZ_JBFHGC010000195.1:0-4723 GCF_041583315.1 Ilyobacter sp.
TATCCAGGTAGTTTTCAAATCCCATATTACTCATAACAGTTGTTACCACCCTGTTATCGTTTAGCTCTCCTCTGCTTTTCATTTCTTTGGCCAGGATTGCTATTATCTTGTCACCGTCTATGACATTTCCGTTTTTATCCACTGCCATCAGCCTATCTGCGTCTCCGTCATAGGCAAGACCTAGGTCAGCTTCATATCCTGTTACTACCTTAGCAAGTATCTCAGGGTGCGTAGAGCCGCATTTTACATTTATGTTGGTTCCATTTGGAGCATCATTTATTACCACTATCTCAGCTCCTAGATCCATAAATACTTCTCTGGCGATTCTGTAGGCAGCTCCGTTGGCTGTATCTATGATTATTTTCATTCCCGAGAAATCTCCCTTTACCGTTGAGATTATATAATCTCTGTATAGGTAGTACTCGTTGTCTGCATACTTAAATTTACCAACCTTATCTCCAGGCATACATTCCTTACTTATCTCTTCAAATCTGTCCATAAGATCTTCTAATTCCATTTCCAGCTCGTCAGGAAGCTTGTACCCGTTAGATGCAAAAATTTTTATCCCGTTGTCCTTTGCTGGATTATGAGATGCTGATATCATTATTCCTGCATCTGCAGAGAGCCTTCTTGTGAGGTAGGATACTCCCGGAGTAGGTATTACCCCTACAAAATCTATATCTACACCCATAGATGTCATCCCGGCAAAAAGGGCAGATCTCAACATATATCCTGATATTCTTGTGTCGGTACCCATTATTACCTTTAGTTTTTTATTAGGATTTTTTTTTCTCAGATAGTAACCGATTGCGTATCCCAGCCTCAGAGCTATATCCACTGTAAGTTCCTTATTTGCTTCGCCTCTTATACCGTCAGTTCCAAAATATTTTCTCAATTTTTTATCCTCCTTCTCAGATTCAATCTCTCCCCCAGATATCCTGTTACCATTCCTGATACCCATCCCAGGGCTAGAAAAAGTAGTACAAAACTCAGTATGGATTTTGTATAGACATCTATATTTCTAAACATTAAAAAGTAAACTACAAAAAGCTGTGTTATGTTATGCACCACAGCTGAAAAAGAACTTATTGCCATTAAACTAAGATTCTTTCTGAAATTATATAAAAACACCATTACCCCCGTACTTGCTGTTCCCGCTATCAGACTTACAAAAAAACCTGGGGTAAACAGAGTTCCGAGCATCAACCCTTGTATTATTATCCTGAGTCCTACCACTTCAAAGGCCATCTTTTTATCAAACTTTTCAAGAGCTATAATTGTAGCCAGATTTGCTAATCCTATCTTCATCCAAGGAAATGGTTTCGGTATTAGATTCTCAAGAAGAGAAAAATAAAGGGCTATCAAAACCAGTGCGACCAGATAGCCCTCTCTTTTATTTTTTATCACTAAACTCTTAACTCCGCTTCGATTCCGATCATAGTTTCGTATTTTTTTATGATAGGATTTACATCTCTTTCAATAAACTCTACAGTTTGGTCTGAAGAAAATCCGATGAAGTTTTTAGGGTCTAAAATTTCTAAAAGTCTCTCTTTATCTATGTTGAAATAATCATCTTTCAAAATTCTTTCTATAAGATCGTTATCTTTTCCCTCAATTTTTACTGTCTTAGCAGCTTCCATTGAGTGAACTCTTATTCTTTCATGTAGTTCCTGTCTGTCTCCACCGTTTTTTACACCTTCCATTATTATGTATTCAGTGGCCATAAACGGAAGTTCTGACATGATACGCTTTTCTATCATCTTAGGGTATACTACAAGACCGTCCATTATATTCTGCCAGATCAATAATATTGAATCTATTGCCAGAAATGCTTGAGGAATAGAGAGTCTTTTGTTTGCAGAGTCGTCCAAGGTTCTCTCAAACCATTGTGTTGCTGCAGTCATAGCTGTACTCTGCTGCATTGCAATTACAAACTTAGCAAGAGATGAGATTCTTTCGCTTCTCATAGGATTTCTTTTATAAGCCATTGCAGAAGATCCTATCTGACTCTTTTCAAATGGCTCCTCTATCTCTTTAAGGTGCTGTAGCAGTCTTAGATCATTGGTAAATTTATGTGCTGACTGAGCTATATTTGAAAGTAGATTCAGGATCTCTGAGTCCACTTTTCTGTCATATGTTTGACCGGTTACTAAGAAACTCTTGGTGAATCCCATTTTTTCTGCCACCATTTCGTCTAGTTTCTTCACTTTTTCAAATTCACCGTTAAAAAGTTCTAGATAACTTGCCTGAGTTCCAGTTGTTCCTTTTACTCCTCTGAATCTCAAAGTTTCTTCCCTGAATTCCAGCTCTTCAAAGTCAAGAAGTAGGCTTTGAAGCCATAGGGTAGTTCTCTTTCCCACTGTAGTCAGCTGTGCCGGCTGAAAATGTGTAAATCCAAGTGTCGGAAGTCCCTTATATTCGAGAGAGAATTTAGCCATCGAATTAATAACATTTACCATTTTCACCTTGAGAATTTCCAGTCCGTCTTTGATTTGAATAAGATCTGTGTTGTCTCCTACATAAGCACTGGTAGCACCCAAATGAATTATAGGCATAGCCTTCGGAGCTGCTGTACCAAATGTGTGTACATGGGCCATAACATCATGTCTGAATTCACGTTCTTTTACCTTTGCAAGCTCATAATCAATGTTGTTTACATTTGCTCTCATCTCTTCCAGCTGTTCTTCTGTGATGTTTAGACCTAGGTCTTTTTGTGCTTCAGCTAGCGCCACCCAAAGCTTTCTCCAAGTGGAAAACTTTTTATCAGGAGAAAAATTCTCCAGCATCTCTTTTGATCCGTACCTTTCAACCAATGGATTTGAATAAACATTATTTCCCAATTTTTTCCACCCTTTCATAAATAATTTATTTTTTTAAAATGACCAAGTTAATATAGGTATTTTAATTGTTTAATACCATTACCAAGGCATCTTCCCCTGTATCACCATAGTAATTTTTTCTTTTGAATAGATTTTTAAATCCCATTTTTTGATAAAGTCTTATAGCGGTCTGATTACTTTCTCTTACCTCAAGATGTATCTCTTTCCCCAATTCTTTAGAAATGGTTCTAAGTAGTTCTTCCCCTATACCCTGATTTCTATATCTTTTATCCACAGCTATCTTCATTATTTCAAAAATATCGATACTGTCCAGCAGGATTGCATATCCTATTAGATTTTCATTTTCCCAGACTCCCCAAAAATAATATCTGCTATTTCCCAGCATTTTAAACAAGGAATCTCTGCTGTATGAATTCCCGGGAAAGTTTTTTTTTTCCAAATAGTAAAGTTCCTCTATATTGTCTGTATCCATACCTTGAATTACTTGCATAAAATTCCCCTTATTTCATCATTCCTATTCTGTTTAAAGGCCAGAATCTTACAAATGCTTTTCCCTTTATTCTGCTTTCAGCAACGAATCCCCACATTCTAGAATCATAACTTCCGTCTGTGTTGTCTCCCAAAACCATATAATAATTTTCATCAATTTTTATTTTTACACTTTTCCCGTTTAATATCTCATCTATAGTCTTTTGATCATGAATAAAATCTAACACCATTCCTGTTTTTTTCCCGTTCACATAAAAATCTACATCTGGAAGTATCTCTTTTAACTGTCCAGGTTTTTCCAGTAAAAATTCCTGAATCTCTTTTATATCCTCACTTTTTATTTCAGAGGTATAATTGGCTCCTGGTACGATGTCTATAATGTCACCTTTTTTAGGTATTGTCCATGTATCGTACTCTATAAATCCAAGATTTGAATACTCTCTGCTGTCTATTCTTTTATCATTAATATACAGATGTCCAAACTCTATTTTCACTTCTTCTCCAGGAAGCCCCATGACTCTTTTTGTGTATAAAACTTTATTCTCCACAGGTTCTTTAAAAACAATTATATCTTCTCTTTCAGGTTGTTTAAAATTATAAATTACCATATTTCCAAATATTCTGTCTTTTGGCATAATTGTAGGGATCATCGAGCCCGTCGGAACAAGAAAATTTCCCAAATAAAACTTTTGAATTATTAGAACAAGTATAAGTGCCGAACCGATTGTTTCCACAAAATTAACAGTCTTTTTTATACCTTTTTGTGTTACAGTGCTCTCTACATTGAATATCGAGATTATCTTTCCGGCGAAAGCCCCTCTGTACTCTTTAATGAGCTCGACTACTTCTTTTTCTTTTACCCATAATAAAAGAAAACATGTTGTCAGAAACAGGTAAAAAATTCCGTTAATTATGATTTTTTCTTTTTCCATTTATGCACCTCTTTCAGTATTTTACTCTCCTATTTTAACATAATTAAACATATTTTTCGACTTTTTTTACCTTATTGTCTTTTATCATTTCAATAAATAAAATAAGCCGGCATATGCCGGCTTATCCTTCTAGTTCTACCTTTATTTTTCCATCTTCTTGAATCGTGTGAAACATGGAGCTGCACTCATTACAAATAAAATATTTTGTACTTTTTTCATAATCTACCTCACCTGATAGATTCCCACAATGCGGACAATTGATTTTTTCCATTTAAGCCCCTCCTTTTATTAACTATTTTCCTTTACTTTTCTAGTATATTCCATCTCTATCTCTCTGTAAATAATAGTTATCTTTTTCCTTATTTACCAATATATTCTTTTTCACAAACTTTACTTTTTATATATAATTTTTTCTTATATAAATAAGTTCTATCGATATTTTTTTATCTTTAATAAAATAAA
>NZ_JBFHGC010000196.1:0-4705 GCF_041583315.1 Ilyobacter sp.
ATGGCAGCAGGAGAGTATGAATTTGGGACTTCTACAAAAGAGTATATGACAGTGACAAGCGGTAAGCTGACAGTGAAGCTTCCAGGAAGCCAGGAGTGGAAAGAGTACTCTTCCAATGAAACTTTTATCGTGGAAGCCGGACAAAAATTTGGTGTGAAGACAGACGTAGAGAGTTCTTATCTTTGCATATATGAATAATATTTTTAATTAAACTATAACTTGAAATAAAAAGTCTCCTGAAGAAATTCTTCAGGAGACTTTTTATGATTCATATGAAAAATAATAATTTTAAAAAATCAGTTTCTTTTTACAAATATATTGTTTTCATTTGCAAACTTTTCAAATCTTTGGAGATATTTTTCTGTTTTCTCCTTGTCTTTATAAGAAAGAGAGAATATAAGGGCGTTAATAAGACACATAACTGCTGCCAGATGATCCACAAAGAAGGATTTTCTCACAGGAATGATGAGTAAAATATCTGCAAATTCTGCAAGGGGAGATACTACACTATCAGTTATCACGATAATTTTGGCTTTTTTTTCTTTGAGTATACCAGCGATAGTCACCACATTATTAGGATATCTCGGAAAACCAAAAAGCAGTGCCGTGGTATTTTCGTTGAGATCATTGAGATAGTTGAACCATCTTTCATTCCACTCGTCTATAATCTGTACATTGGAATGTATTTTACTTAAGTTGTATCCCGCATAACTGGAAAGACAGAAAGAACCTTTGAACCCCACTGTAAGTATGCTGTCTTTTTCATAAAGAGTATCCACAGCAGCATTGAAAGATTCTGCAGAGATCTCATTCAAGGTACTGTTTATAATTTCCACTTCAGACTCAAATATTTTTTCATATGCAGAACCGTGACTATCTGCCTTTTCGATCGAAAATTTTTCCAGGGTTGAAAGCTCTATTTTTAAAAAATCTCTTAAATCCTTCTGGAATGAAGGATAACCCTTGTATCCTAGTGAAGATGCAAATCTTATTACGGTAGATTCACTCACTTCGGCAGAAGCTCCGAGCACAGTGGATGTCATAAAGGCACACTGTTTCTGATTTTTCAAAATGTAGTCTGCCAATTTTTTTTGTTTTGGAGGAAGTTCATTTACGATATTCATTATTTTTTTAGTCAGATCAAAATCTGTTATTTTCATAATAGCCACCTTCACAATCTTAAACTGTATTTATCGTATTAGAATATAATTTTTCTACCTCTTTGTCAAGACTGTAAAGAGGTAGAGGCTTTTGAGAAAGATGATATTACCTAAAAAATCACTTAGAAAATCCGCCTAAAGATTGTGAAAATGCTTTTTGAACCAGATTTTTAAAGGGTTATTATCATCAATATAGGTAAATGCCAGAGTTCCTATATTTTCATTTACGTCTGAAGAGCTTAGAAAGACAGCGATTCCTTCAAGAGCTGATATGAATGAAACCCCCACTGTGAGGTAAAATAAATTTTTGCTGTAAACCCCCATAAAAAAAGCATGTACAAGAAATATATAAAGGATAACAGTAGAAACTTTTGACAGGTAAAGATGAAGGTTTGCAAAACGTCTGAATTTTATAAATCCTATTAACAAAAAAGCTACGTATGTGGCTAAAGTCAGTAAAAAAATAAGCTTATTATCTGTAAAAATTTCTGGCATAAGCATGATTGTCCACATGATTCCCGAAATAAGTAAAAAATTGTCAGCCCAGGAATCCAATCTGCTTCCGATTTCAGTGATCTGATTTAGTTTTCTTGCAAGAAATCCATCTAGAAAGTCTGTGATACCACACAAAATAAATCCAAAGGCCAGATAGTATGTGGGTCTATTCTGAAAAACTCCTACCCACATAAGAGAAAGAAATAAAAATCTTAAAAGTGTTATCTGATTTGAAATTTTTTTAAGGTCACTCCACATATATTTCACCTCTCTACAAAAGTCATTAATTTACTTTAATCTAATATAAGGTCTATTCATTATTTAAATACCGGTTTTTTTTAAAAACTCCTAGTAAACTAAAGTTAAAAATATTAAAATGAACGAGATATGTATGATTCTGAATTTTAACATCTTTAAAAATCAACTTGTACCAAAAGTTTATAACAAGGAATATCTGAAAATTTTAGAATAATTAACTGGAAATCAGAAATTTTTATATGAGCAGAGGTGATAAATTGAATGTAATTATTACAGGGGCCAGTAGCGGGATAGGAAGAGAGCTTCTGAAAATATTTGCTGACAAAGGGCACTGTGTAATAGCTGTGGCAAGACGGGAAGATAAACTGCAGGAGATCAAAGAAGAGTTTGGAGAAAAGGTAAAAGTAATATGTAAAGATATATCGAAACCTGAGAATATAGATAAGCTTTATGGTGAAATTAAAGAGCTGGATATAGAAGTGGATCTTCTTATAAATAATGCCGGGACAGGAGAGCATGGATTGTTCTGGGAGATAGATATAAAATCTCAGATGGAAATAGTGGATTTGAATATAAGGGGACTTACATACCTCACCAGGATTTTTTCAGAGGACATGATAAGAAAAGGAGGAGGCGGGATAATAAATGTAGCCTCAACAGCAGCCTTTCAGTGTGGTGGTGCTCTATTGGGAGTCTATTATGCTTCTAAATCCTATGTGCTGGCACTGACAGAAGCTCTTATAGAGGAGATGGAGTATAGGGGTGTGAGGGTAATGGCACTCTGTCCTGGGCCTACTTCCACTGAATTTAAAGGCATGAGCACTAAAAGAAAAGGATTGGAAAAATTTTATATAACGACTCCTAGACAAGTGGCAGAGTGTTGCTATAAAGATTATTTCAAAGGTAAGAATATATGTGTGCCCGGGTTTTTAAATAAAATCATTATTTTTACCACCAGGTTTCTTCCCAGAAAGGTTCAGAGAAAAATAGTCAGAAGAATCCAGGAAAAGAAAAAGAGGCTTTTATAAGCCTCCCTTGATTTTTTTAGAAAGTCTCCATCTGTCGTGAAACCACATCCACTGCTCAGGATATTGTGTTATAACTTTTTCCATTTTGCTGATAAGAAGCTGGGTGTTAGATTGCACATCTTCTTTAAAGTTTCCGGTTTTTATCATCTGAATCTCTTCAACTATTTTTGTCGTGCAAGAGTTATCAGGATTTAAGATATTGAATCCCCAAATAAGCGGGACATCATTTCTCAGTGCAAGGAAAACAGCACCAGTTGGAGAAATAGTCGTTTCACCAAAGAAATTAACAGTGGCTCCTTTATCTCTGTGATCGCTGAACAGGGCTATTATATCTTTTCTCTTTATTGATTCCATGAGTTCTCTCGAGGTTCTTTTACTTTTTTTCAGAAGGGTTATGTTGACTTTTTCTCTGTTTTTGGTGATCAATTTATCTAGATATGGGTTTCTCTGTTTTTTGGCTACTGTGACTATATGGTATTTTTCTGCAACCTTAAGAGAGGCTTCCATATTTCCCATGTGTATGCATGCAACTATGACACCTTTCCCCTTAGAGTAGGCTTTATCTAAAACCTCCATGTTTTCTACCGTTACTTTGCCCTCTTCTTTCAGATATTCTTCAAACCAAAGTGACGAAAGAAAGGCCTTAGACATTATTTTATAGGAACTAAGAGCTATTTTTTCAATTTCCTGCTGAGGTTTATCTGGAAAGGCCATCTTCAGGTTGGCTAAGGCTATAACTCTTCTTTTTTTTATGAGTCTGTAACCGGCCACTGCAAAAAATTCAGCTATTCTAAATCTCGCTTTTTCAGGAAAAATGCAGAGAATCTTTATAAAAAGAAGTATAATTAAATATTCGATTTTATGTTTCATGGAACCTCCGGAAATTTTGGATTAAATTTTGATGGAAATCAGATATATCCCGATTATTCTATCACAAGAGTGGAGTTAGAACAAGAAAATATAGTTGTGTACACTACTGCTTCATAAAATTAAAAAGAGTTTGACAGAACATAGAAAATGCTATATAAAAATAAAAAAGTGTAAGGGGGAGAATATACCTATGAGAGATTTGGATTATTTAAAGCTTTTATCAAAGCAGTATCCTAATATTGCAGATGTGACAAATGAGATAATAAATCTAAAAGCTATTTTGAGCCTGCCTAAGGGAACCGAACATTTCCTTACAGATATGCATGGGGAATATGAGGCCTTTTCATATCATTTAAGAAGTGCTTCTGGAGTCTTAAAATTTAAGATAGATGATATTTTCGGACATACACTGACGAGGGATGAGAAAAAAAATCTGTCCACTCTGATAATATATCCAGACAAACGTCTGAAATATGTGAAAGAAACTTACAGTGGTTCTATGAGTGAATGGTACAAGGTAACTATTTACAGACTTATTACAATATGTAAGGTAGTTTCTTCAAAATATACCCGTTCTAAAGTAAAAAAGGCTTTGCCCTCTGATTTTAATTATATTCTTGACGAGCTTCTCAATATTGAAAGTAAGCAACTGAATAAGGAAAAATATTACAATGAAATAGTGGATACAATAGTAGAGCTAGAGAGGGCTGACAGATTTATTGTAGCTATATGCGGACTAATACAGAAACTGGCAGTTGATATACTGCACATTATGGGAGATATATACGACAGAGGTCCTGCTCCTCATCTCATAATGGATGAACTCATGAAACATTCAAATGTGGATATTCAGTGGGGTAATCATGATATATTATGGATGGGGGCAGCCTTGGG
>NZ_JBFHGC010000197.1:0-4703 GCF_041583315.1 Ilyobacter sp.
GATATCCTTTACCATATCCCTCATAGACTGGCTGCTTCTTAGCCTTCTGTGTCTTTTAAACATTACATAGCCTCCTCAATCGCTTTGAGAATCCCTTCAGCTGTGAATGACTTCGCCTCTATATCCACAGATAATCCAAGTTTCTTCATGGTATCACTTGTCACCGGCCCTATTGATGCGAATTTCACACCTTCCGCCTTGCTCAAGTCTCCCTCCAAGCTCTCTACAAAAGCTTCTGCAGTTGAAGAACTCAAAAATGTAACAATGTCCACACCTTTTAGGGCTTCTAATACTTCATTTTTATCTTTTTTTACTTTTATTGTTTTGTAAGCAGCTATTTTTTCAAAGTTTCTGTCATATTTTACACTCCACTCCTGGGAGTTGCTAGGAGATATATCAGAAGTTACAAATAATATATTGTCTCCTTTTTCTGTATGTTCAGAAGCTTCCTTTGCAAGGAGTTCCCCGGTGTATTCCCCAGGCATAAAGTCAGGAACAATCTTAACCTTAGAAAGCTCTTCCTTAGTCTTTACACCTACCACACCTATCTTTATGTCACCTATTAATCTCATATCAGGAATATATTTAAAGAAGCTTCTCACCCCGTTCTGAGAGTTAAACAGAAGACATTTGTATTTTTTTATCTCACTATAGTCAAAATCCTTCATCTGATCTTCTATCTGAATAAGAGGAAGTTCCACTGCCTCTCCACCTTTTTTCTCTATGATACTGCTCATTGCCTCAGCCTGTTTTTCATCTCTTGTTACCAGTATTTTTTTCCCGAAAAGTTCTTTTTTCTCAAACCAGTTAAACTCTTCACGAAGATCTACAACTCCACCTATGATTATTATTGCAGGAGGTTTTACATCTTCTTTTGCAGCAATCTCCACTATATCTGAAAGTTTTCCTCTTATGACTCTCTGTTTAGAAGTACTTCCCTTTTCGATTATCCCCACAGGAGTCTCAGGGTCCTTTCCGTATTTCATTAGATCTCCGGAAATAAGTGAAAGATTCTTTACACCCATTAAAAACACAAGAGTTCCCTGGAGTTTTGCTATGGCGTCAAAATTATGCCAACCGCCGTCTTCCATAGTATGACCTGTAAACACATGAAATGATCTGGAGATCCCTCTGTGAGTTACCGGTATACCAGAATAGGCAGGAACAGATATAGAAGAAGTTATCCCGGGAACCACTTCAAAAGGTATTCCCTCTTTCAGTATCTCCTGTATCTCCTCTCCCCCTCTTCCAAATACAAATGGGTCTCCGCCTTTTAATCTCGTTACCACTTTTCCTTTTAAGGCTTCTCTTACAAGAGTCTGGTTGATCTCATCCTGGATGACACCACCCTCTGTATTGAGTTTCCCCAGGTAGATAAGCTCGGCATCAGGCTTTGCAAATTTCAGGATTCTTTTATTTATCAGTCTGTCGTATACTATACAGTCAGCTTCTTCTACACATCTTTTAGCCTTTAGTGTGAGGAGTTCCATGTCTCCAGGCCCTGCTCCTACAATATAAACCTTACCTCTGTCCATCAATCTGCCCCCTAATAATCCCTGCAAGTTTTTGAGCAAGTGCTTTTCCTTCTTCTCTTTTTCCTGTGAGCTGACCTTTATATATAACGCCTTCATGGCAGTACATACCTTTAAGACAGATCTCATCTCCTGTTATTTCCCCACTGCATCCCATAGGAGTGTGGCATCCTCCGTCAAATATCCTGGAGAACTCTCTTTCTATCTCTACTACTTCTTCCACTTCCCTGTCAGTTATAGAAGAAAGTATTTCTCTTGTAAAAGTATCGTCTTCTTTACACTGTATGCATAGAGCCCCTTGTGCAGGAGCAGGCATCATTTCGTGAGTTTCCAGATACTGGGTTATCTCACTTTCAAGCCCTACTCTCTTTAGACCTGCAGCTGCCAGTACGATTGCATCAAAATTTTCTTCTCTGAGTTTTCTGAGCCTGGTATGTATATTCCCTCTTATAGGCTCTATAACCAGGTCAGGTCTCATCTCTTTTATTGCCATGGTTCTTCTGAGAGAGCTCGTACCCACTACGGCTCCTTCAGGAAGTTCAGAAAGCTTTGTTCCTGTCTTAGATACCATTACGTCTCTGTAATCCTCTCTGGCAGGTATGGCTCCGCATATCAATCCTTCCGGACTGTCTGCCGGCATATCCTTCATTGAATGAACTGCCAGTTGGATGGTCCCATCAAGAAGTTCCTTCTCTATCTCTTTTGTAAAAAGACTTTTAAGAGAAGTGTCACTGTTATTCCAGTTTGTTCTGAGGTCAGTGTCCCCTGTTGTCACTATCTCTTTAAGTTCAAATTCTATTTCCGGATATTTTTCCTGCAGCATCGCTCTTACGTCTTTTGTCTGAGCCACTGCAAGAAGACTTCCTCTGGTTCCTATAACTACTCTGTTTTTTTTCATAATTATGCTATCCTTCCCCTATATTCAAACCACTTTTTCACATTTTCTATCTGTTCTGTGATAAGGTGGGAATATTCTTTTAGTCTGTTTTCTCTCTTAGTAACATTTTTTTCGTAGGTTTCCCATATATGATCTAGATTATAGAGGTCTATATTAGCAAGTTCCCCTAGTTTCTCGTCAATATCTCTAGGCACTGCCAGGTCCAAAAAGAACCTTTTTCTGCCGTCATTAAGTCTTTCCATGAGTTCTTCACTCTTAAGTACAAAGTGGGGAGCCGATGTAGCACTTATTACCACATCACTGTCTATGGCACTTTCCACTTTCTGATCAAAGGTTATCACATCTACATCATAGCTGTCCTTTAGGACAAGAGCCTTATGATGACTTCTGTTTGTTACCACTATATTCTTTACATTGCTTTTTTTCAGCAGATACAGTATTCCCTGAGACAGATCCCCTACACCTAGTATAAGGACCTTTTTATTTTCCAGGTTCTCTACACTGTTTTTGATAAATTTCAGTGATATAGCCTCTAGGGAAAGTGCATTGTGTGCTATTTGACTTTCATTTCTGAATTTTTTCCCTACCTCTATAGCCTTATTGAAAATCACATTTAAAATCTTTGAAGTAGTCTCCTCCTCCACAGCTTCACAATGGGATTTTTTTACCTGGGCCAGTATCTGATCCTCACCTTTTATTACCGACTCAAATCCGCAGATGACCCTGAAAAGATAATGAAGTGCATTCTCTCCCCGCTTTACAAAAAGCTCTTCCTGGCTCGGAAAAAGTCCTTCTATCTCATCTTCTGAAAACCCTTCCTCTACATGAAGATAGTACTCGATTCTAAGACATGTGGAAAGGTTCACATAACCTTTTATTTTTTTGTTTTTAAGGAGTTCATCAAAAATTTCAGTTGGGTTTCTCTTTATGAAACTCTCTCTTCCGCCCATATCCACTTTTTTATGATCTATTCCTACTACATAAAAGTTATCCATTCTCATTAGTTCTAGCCACTACCCTTTCCACAACATATTGGTTGTTTTTATGATCCTTGATCGCAAGTCTTATATACTTTTCGTCAAGATATGGAAAATTTGAACAATCTCTTATCAATATCCCATCTTCTATCAGTTTTTCCCTCAGGATTTTTGAATCAGATTTCCCTGTAAGTCTCACAAGTATAAAGTTTGTCTCGGTTTTGTATGTCTTTATGTTACTTCCCTTGGTGAGTTCTTCATACATCCATTTTTTCTCTGTTTTTATCCAATTTTCTGATTTTTCTATATACTCCCTGTCATCTAGCACCACTTTGGCAGTAAGTTCTGCCAGGGCATTTACAGTCCAGGGCTCTCTTTTGCCCTGTATTTTCCTCATTATATCACTATTATGGCATATTGCAAACCCGAGCCTGATTCCAGGTATGGCAAAAAATTTTGTAAGTGCTCTTACTACAAAAATATTCGGGTCTTTGAGGTGGGCTATACTTTCACTGTAATTTCCCTCTACAAACTCTATGAAAGCTTCATCCACCATTAGGCTTGTTCCACTCTCCCTTGCAATAATTGCAACTTCTTCCATCTCATCCCTGGGAATAAAACGTCCCGTTGGATTGTTGGGATTACATATTACTAAGAGATCATAACCTTTTTTCAGCTCTTCTCTGAGCCTGTTTTTATCCAGTATAAAGCCCTCTTCCTCTTTCAGCTGAAAATGATCCACCTGGCATGCTGTCTGCATGAGAGCCCTTTCATATTCCACAAATGTAGGATTGACAACCAGAGCTTTTTTGGGATTCAGCATTTTCATATACAGAAAAATAATCTCAGTAGCTCCGTTCCCCACTATTATGTTGTCGCACTCCATGCCATTATGTCTGGCCAGTACCTCCCTCAGCTCCACATACTCAGGATCAGGATATTTTTCAAAAACATGAAAATTTTCTGCAACTGATTTTTTCAGACTCTCAGGAAGCCCAAAAGGGTTGATGTTGGCACTGTAATCCAGTATTTTTTCGATTCCCTTTTCCCTTGCAAGTTTATAGATGTTTCCTCCGTGCAGTTCCATCCTACCACTCCTATAATGTGAAAATTCTGTAAGCTCCAAAGATTATTCCCATAAAGAATATCATCCCTAAAATAGAAGCTCCGTACATCATTTTTATATTTTTTCTTATATCCTCTATATCAAACTCTTTTAATTTATCTCCAATTGTTGGTTTTTCATGACTTTCTCCGAAATAACTGGTGATTCCTCCAAACTGTATTCCTATGGCC
>NZ_JBFHGC010000198.1:0-4699 GCF_041583315.1 Ilyobacter sp.
ACCAGGAGTTAACCTTTCAATCGAGGAAAAATTGACAATTGCGAGAAATCTAGAGGATCTTAATGTGGACATTATAGAGGCTGGATTTGCAATAGCTTCAGAAGCTGATTTTGAAGCCATAAGAGAAGTAGCAAGAGCAGTTAAAAAATGTAAAGTTGCATCTCTTGCAAGGGCAACTACAAAGGATATAGACAGAGCGTGGGATGCAGTAAAAGAAGCAAAGTATCCAAGAATCCACACTTTTATTGCCACATCTGATATTCATATGAAATACAAGCTGAAAATGACAGAAGACGAAGTATATAACCAGGCTGTAGAGATGGTGAAATATGCAAAATCTAAGGGGTGTGAAGTTCAGTTTTCATGTGAGGATGCTTCGAGAACGAGACCTGAGTTTCTTTACAGAGTTTTAGAAGGTGTAATTGATGCAGGGGCTATAGTTGTAAACATTCCGGACACAGTTGGATTTTCGTACCCAGAAGAGTTTTACGAGATCATAAAAGGGATAAAAGAAAATGTACCAAATATAGAAAAAGCTGAAATTGCAGTTCATTGTCATAATGATCTTGGGCTAGCTACAGCAAATGCTCTAGCTGCAATTCGTGCCGGAGCTTCACAGATAGAGTGTACTGTAAACGGTCTAGGAGAGAGAGCCGGGAATACTGCAATAGAAGAACTTGCAATGACACTGAAAGTGAGACCTGAAGGATATGGAGCTGAATGCGGAATAAATCACAGCAAAATTTATCACGTAAGTAAAACAGTGAGTAAGCTTACAGGTGTGGACATCCAGCCAAATAAAGCCGTAGTAGGAGATAATGCTTTTGCTCACGAATCCGGGATACATCAGCACGGAGTCCTAGAGAACAGCAGTACTTATGAGATAATGACTCCAGAGAGCATTGGAAGAACAAAAAATAAGCTTGTATTCGGGAAACATTCTGGAAAACATGCTTTCAAAGATAAATTGATTGAACTCGGATATGAATTATCTGATGAAAAAATAGATGACATTTTCAAGAAATTTAAAAAACTTACAGACATTAAAAAAGAAATTCTGGATGAGGACATCGAATCTCTTGCTCTTGGTGGACTAAGAACAGTGGAAAAATCCTACGATCTTACTAGTTTCAACATAATACGAGTTCCTGGACACTCTACTAAGGCAGAGGTAAAAATGGTGGCAAAAAGCGAGATAAGAACTGCAACTGCTGAAGGTGACGGGCCTGTAAGTGCTGTGTACAACGCCATTAATACAATAACAGGATGCAAAGACTGCACACTTAAAGATTATTCTATAAAAAGTATAACAAGTGCTTCTGATGCCCAGGGTGAGGCAAGGGTAGAAGTGGAAATAGATGGTAAAGTATATATCGGTAAGGGAATCAAGACTGATATAATAGAGGCAAGTGCAATAGCCTATATAGATGCAATAAACAGAAGCTTAATACATGTAAAAAAATAGGGGGGAAAACTGTGGGAATGACAATTGTTGAAAAAATTCTTGCTAAAAAATCAAATAAAGAGAAAGTGACTCCAGGTGAAAACATTTGGGTAGATGTTGACGCTTTGTTAACACATGATGTTTGTGGTCCTGGAGCAGCATCTATATTCAAACGTGAATTTGGTGAGGATGCCAAGGTCTGGGACAAAGAAAAAGTTATTTTAATTCCAGACCACTATATTTTTACAAAAGATAAGTATGCAATGAGAAACCTAGAGATAGTAAAAGAGTTTGCCAAGGAGCAGGATCTTAAGTATTATTATGAACCTTTTACATCAGATTATAAAGGTGTATGTCACGTTGCCTTTGCTGAAGAGGGTCATGCAAGGCCTGGACAGGTTATGTTTGGTACAGATTCTCATACGTGTACTGCAGGAGCCTTTGGACAATTTGCCACAGGAATAGGAAATACAGACGCAGGATTTATAATGGGGACTGGAAAACTTTGGGTAAAAGTTCCTGAAACAATAAAATTTACCTTTAAAGGGAAATTTCCAAAATATGTCATGGGAAAAGATATAGTTCTTCAGACTATAGGGGATGTAGGATTTGACGGAGCTACTTACTGCTGTATGCAGTATGATGGCGAAGCCATAGGCGACTTAAATATGGATGAGAGGATGACTATCTGCAACATGGCTATAGAGGCCGGAGGTAAATGCGGAATAATCGAACCTGATCAGACAACTATAGATTATGTAAAAGCCAGAACAGACGAGCCTTTTGAAGTATTTCATTCAGATGCAGATGCAAAGTATAAAAGTGAGTACATCTATGATGCGGCGGAAATGGAGCCTGTAGTGGCTCAGCCTTATTCTCCTGCAAATATTGAGAAGGCAAAAAACCTAGAGGATGTAAAGATAACAAGATCTTATATAGGTTCTTGCACAGGAGGAAAAACTACAGATTTCTATGCAGCTGCAGAAATATTAAAAGGAAGAAAAACAGTTGTGGATACATTTATAGTTCCTGCGACTAAACAGGTGGAAAAAGATCTGAACGAGATAAAAATCGGTGACGAAACACTTATGGAAATACTTGAAAAAGCCGGTTGTTTAATAGGCCCGCCATCATGTGGAGCATGTCTTGGAGGACCTGAAGACACCTTTGGGAGAACACATTCAAACGAGGTAGTAATCTCTACTACTAACAGAAACTTCCATGGAAGAATGGGGTCAATGGAATCAAAAGTATATCTTGCATCACCATATACAGCAGCAGCATCAGCTGTTACAGGTTATATTACAGATCCAAGAAAGTTCATGGAGGGGGAGTAAGAGATGAATGACATTATAAGAGGAAAAGTTTATGTTTTAGGTGACGATATAGATACAGATCAGATAATACCGGCATCACGTCTTGTATACAGAGTCGATGATCCTGAAGAATCTAAACTATATGGTAAGTATGCCCTTTCAGGACTACCAGCTGAGATAAAAGAAGCCGCTCCTTTTATCAAAGAAGGTGAGTTTACCAGTGAGTTTACAGTTGTTGTGGCAGGTAAAAATTTTGGATGTGGTTCTTCCAGAGAACACGCACCTCTTTGTCTGGAAAAAGCCGGCATCAAGGCTGTTATAGCTGAAAGTTATGCCAGAATTTTTTATAGAAACTCCATAGACGGTGCATTTTTAATACCATATGAATCTGAAGCTAAAATATTTGATAAATTTTCCACAGGTGACGAGATAGAACTAGACGGGGAAAAGAACATAATAAAGAACGTGACAACAGGAGAAGAGTTCTCTTTGAAATCAATGGGCGATGCCTATGAAATAGTAAAGGCCGGGGGGATATTTAAGTATGCAAAAAACAAAATGTAATGATATGAAAACATACAAAATAGCACTTTTACCTGGAGATTATATAGGGGAAGAGATAACTTCAGGAGCAGTAAAGGTAATGGAGAGAGTAGGGAAAGCCTATGGAGTAGACTTTCAGTTCACAAGGGGAGCTATAGGGGGAGCAGGTCTTGATGAAGCAGGACATCCTTTTCCAGAGGCTACAAAAAAAATATGCAGAGAAAGTGATGCAGTATTTTTAGGTGCTGTAGGGGGACCTAAGTGGGACAGTGCAGCCTCAAACCTGAGACCTGAAAGAGGACTACTAGAACTTCGTAAGGAGCTGGGAGTTTTTGCAAACCTGAGACCTGTAAAAATCCACAGTTCTTTGAGAGATAAGAGTCCTCTGAAAGAGAGTATTATAGGAGAAAATTTAGATATCCTTATAGTTAGAGAGCTTATAGGGGGAATCTACTTCGGAGAAAAAAAGAGAGAGGGAGACAAGGCATATGATGTCATGTCTTATTCTGTAGAAGAGGTAGAGAGAATTGCTGAGATTGCATTCCAGGCTGCCTCTAAAAGAGATAAAAGAGTAACAAGTGTAGACAAGGCAAATGTACTGGAAAGCTCTAAACTGTGGAGAGAAACAGTAGAAAAGGTAGCTAAAAAATACCCGGATATAGAGCTCAGCCATCTATATGTAGACAATGCAGCTATGCAGCTTGTGATCAACCCGAGACAGTTTGATGTAATACTCACAAGTAATATGTTTGGAGATATATTATCAGATGAAGCCAGTGTGATATCTGGTTCTATCGGAATGCTTCCTTCGGCAAGTCTTGGGAAGGGAGTGGGTCTTTTTGAACCTATCCACGGTTCGGCTCCTGACATAGCAGGACAGGACAAGGTAAACCCTATGGCCACAATATTGTCTGGTGCTATGATGCTGAGACATTCTTTTGAGATGGAAGAGGCTGCACAGCTTATAGAAAAAGCTGTGGAAGCGGTACTTGAAAAAGGATACAGAACAGGTGATATTTACAGCGGAACTGAGAAACTTGTTGGGACAAAAGAGGTAGTAGAGAAAATAATGGAAGAGATTGAAGCTCTTCTATCAAAATAGAATTGTTTTTCATTATTGTTAGGTAGTTCATATTTATAAAGGGAAGGGGAATATATGAAAAGTGATGTAGTTAAAAAAGGAGTGGCGAGATCGCCTCACAGAAGTCTTCTCAAGGCTCTTGGCCTTACAGAAAGAGAGATACAGGCTCCGTTTATAGGGGTTGTAGGTTCATTCAATGAATTGGTACCAGGGCATGTACACCTTAAGACAATAATAGATTCAGTAAAAAGCGGAATAAGAATGGGCGGGGGAGTTCCGTTTGAATTCTCTACAATCGCAGTGTGTGACGGACTG